>JAPKXV010000181.1:0-1327 GCA_026394635.1 Methanoregula sp.
TGGCTGGTAACTATCACGAACCTTGCGGGAACCGGGTTCCAGCCCGGTGCAATCGTGAAACTGGTCAACAGCTCTGCCGGCCCTGATATCATCGCAACCAATGTTGTAATAAACCCGGCAGGCACCAGTCTCACCGGTATCTTTGACCTGGCCCTTGCTCCTGCAGCGAAAAGAAGTGTCACCGTGACAAATCCCGATGGGAAAACTGGCATAAAAATTAACGGGTTTACCGTCAACAGCTGGGCGCCGACAATTTCGAAAAGTATGCCAAGTACAGGAGCGCAGGCAGCAACCATCACCATCACAGACCTCACAGGCCACTATTTCCAACCCGGTGCAATCGTTGTGTATAGCCGGGATGCTACGTCAATTCCCTTAACCGGTGTCAATGTAGTAAATGACGCAAGTATCACCGGCACGCTCATTATTCCCTCCAACGCACCGACGGGACCGTACAGTGTCACCGTAACAAATACTGAGGGAAAGACAGGCACACGGGCAGACACGTTTTCCGTCACCAGCAATGCGCCGATTCTCTCGAACCGGGCCCCCACAACCGGAGACCGCGGCTGGCCACTGGGGATCACGATAAACGGCTTACGTTTCCAGCCTGGAGCAACGGTCACGATGACGAGCGGACTAAAATCCAGTCCGGTAACGGATGTCAATGTGATCTCAACAACACAGATCACGTGCACCCTGGACCTGCTTGGGGCGTATGTCCCAACTGATGCAACTACAGGGTACTCAACATGGAATATTACCGTCACAAACCCTGACGGAAAGACCGCCACCGGAACGGGCTGGTTCTCGGTCTTCAGTTTCCGCCCGGTACCTGTGTCACCATTAGTACCAGATACCGGCTCCAGTGGAACTACCGTAAGTACAAGTATTCCCGGCACATATTTCCAGCCCGGGGCAACAGCTTACCTGTACAAAAGCGGGCAGCCAAACATTAATGCAATAAATGTGAATGTAGTTTCACCAACACAGATAACCTGTGATTTCCCGATACCCGCGGGTGCGTCTGCAGGCTTATGGAATATCCGGGTGACCAATGATGACGGGCGTTACAATACAAAGAGCAATGCATTTACCGTTGCTGTTTAGCTCCCCGTTTCACTCCCGTTAAAAACACTTTTGTTCCCCTTTGTCCGGGGGATATTTCTTCTGCTGTGGATGATGCGATTGAATCCATCCGGATAATTTCAGTGTTCCGGCTCACCAGCACATTGTACGCATCATGCGCCGTCATATACGCTATCAGCACATTCTCCATTTTTTAGGATTGGCCCGGACGGGAGCAGCCAGGCACTCTTCGCTTGAA
>JAPKXV010000181.1:1338-3721 GCA_026394635.1 Methanoregula sp.
GCAGTTTGAGAGCGTAATGCACAGTCATCGCTCAATGAAAAAGGATTTACTGCCGGCAAAAAAATACCGGGAAAATTTTATCGGAAAGAAAAAAATCCGGAAAATATTTTTCCGGGCGTGAGAAAAATTTCCGGAATTTTTTTTTGAAAGCATCCCTCCACATTCAAGCCCCTGAATCTTCCGGCCACGGGATACACGCCCGGTTCCGTATCGCCTCCGGTTCTGATGTGTGATCAGGGATTTCGCCCGGCCAGAGCATTTAATACCCGTGAGCAGATAATGAACAGAACTGATGAATGAGCGGGAATCCGGGGTCTCGCCGTTAATTGCCGAGATTCTTATGGTTGCATTAGTCCTCCTCGCAGCAGGGGTGGCGTATCTGGCAATTTTCCAGCTTCCACAACTCGAAAAGATCCCGCTCGTCGCAGCGGATATAACAAAGGATGGGAGCCTTGTTACCATCTTTTTTAAAAACGGCGATCCGCTTGAACAAAACCAGTTCTATGTGACCGTAAACGGGAACCGGGTGCCGGACGGGGATGTCAGTCTCAAGGACGGTGTATACCCATGGACTCCGGGCGAGAGGCTTGTTGTTACCTGTCCGGGGGGCACATCGGTCCGTGATGTAAAACTGGTATACGTAAACGATCCCGTATCGGCTGTGCTGGCTTCGGCATTTTTTGCCGCGTCCAATTCCCCTTTTATTTCAGTCTGCGATGACATCACAAACCCCCGTGCTTTTGCCGCCGGTTTCTGGTCGCTTGGTGAGGGATCGGGGACAACTGCCCGTGACGGATCGTGCATTGCTACGGACAATGGTACGGTGATCAATGGATCATATAAGACCTGCGCCAACGCGTCCGTTCTTGCATTCAACGGTGCGTCGTCCCTGGTCACCATCCCGAACAGTGCTGCCATCACTTCCGCAAACCAGATTACCTATGAAGCCTGGGCATATCCCACCGAACAGAAGACTGCAAATGTGGTCCAGATGAGAGACTACGACGGGAACACGATCACCCAGGATAAGTGGCGTGGATGGACGGGCGGAGTAACCCTTGACAATAAAACGAAATTTCAGATCAGCTGGGCGCCGCCGGTTGGCAATCGACAGCCCCCCCTCAATACCTGGTATCACATCGTTCTCACGTACGACGGTTCCTACCTCCGGCTCTATGTGAACGGTGTAGAAGAGAAGAGCATGGCGCTTTCCGGTACGCTCAAGGTCTCCACCACTGCCCCGCTGGTTATCGGATCAACGGGGACCGATAAATTCTTCAACGGCAATCTTGCCAATGTGGCAGTCTACAAAAGAGCACTCACGCCATCTGAGATAGCCGGGCAGTACTCGGCCAATTCTCCCGGGGTGTGTCCACCATAGACCGTTGTTGAGGGTGTGTTGGGTGTCTGCACGGACAACCGTGTATTCTGATGAAAAAACCCGTGTGGCGGGAGAAGAAATTTTTGGTCACAGGGGAAATTTCGAAAGATTTTTTTTAAAATTCCGATAATAATTATAACGACTGATGAACCGCATACAGCAACATTCAGGTCGATCAGTCCGGTTGTTGTATCCTCGTATTCCTGCTCACCAGCAGATTATACGCATCATGCTTCGGATTGTACCTCACGAGCACGTTGTCCAGTTCAAGGATAGTGCCGTATGGCTCAGCAACAATCGCCTCGTTCTCAGGTGTGATATGATACGATGGCACTACCGCATACACCGGTTTTTTTGCCGAACCATCGCAAAGCCGGAACATGGGGGTCTTTACATCTCCGAGATCCTCGGACATCTTTGCCGCGATGATATTGACCCGTTTGTCCACGTGGCGGTGGACCTGTGACAGCCGCAAAACCCGGGATCCGGCCGGCACACGATACTGCTCCCTTGTTTTCCCGTCTTTCCTGAGCACCACGTAACTGTATTTGATATCGGTGTTCACGTACCGGAACGGCTCTTCGCATGCTGCAAGCGTTTCCATCAGCCGCGTTGGCCGGATGGATGGTGCGGTAATAAAACTCCAGCACCGGTCCGGTGTGCAGTTCGTCCCCCAGACAAACGAGCAGGGGCTGTGAATCGTCAACCCCCGCTTTTTTAAAGCGAGCGAGAGCAGCCGCAGCTGGGCAGAGTTGGTCTCCTCAGCAGGCTCGACAATGAGGATCGTGCCATCCGGAGCGAGCCGGCCGGCCAGTTTCATTACGAGATCCGCCCGCTGGTCAAGCGACACATCGCTGATCTCGTTTAGCACATTCGAAAAGATCATCAGATCGATCTGCCGGGGAATTTTTGCAGGGTCAAGAGTGGTGAGATCTGCCTTTATCGGCGGTTTGATGCTGGCATTTTCATCCTTGTTTGTGCAGTGATCCCGAAGGTACATGA
>JAPKXV010000099.1 GCA_026394635.1 Methanoregula sp.
CAGGATCAGCGGGATCAGGCTCGATGTGGACTGCCCGCATGGGAAGTGCCACCATCGCGTTTCTGATGCTTGCGTTCACGTTCTGCCATGCGGAAGCTGAAACACCCAGATTCTGGTAATCGCGGGTGAACGTGATCTGCTCATCGATAGTTTTCGCGGCTTTTTGTTCTTTTTTGATGTACTCTTTTAGTGCTTCCGGTTTGTCAATCACATCATGCGATAGCTCGAGATACCCCCTGAGCACGAGCAACTGGTTGAGGATGTCATGCCGGGTGATGTCGGAGAGGAGGTTTAATTGCTTGTTTGCCTTATGTAATGCCTCTTCCGCCCGTTTGCGATCGGTGATGTCCTGGTTGATCCCGATCATGCGGAGAGGTTGCCCCTCACTGTCTCTGGCGACGACCTTTCCCTGCGAATGCACCCATCTCCAGCTCCCGTCCTTGTGTCTCATCCGGTACACTGCGTCAAAGAGCGGGACTTTCCCGGTACGATGTAAATTACTACAGTTTAGGACATTTTGGTAATCATCAGGATGGACGCGTTCCCCCCACCATACTGAGGGCTTTTCCATTTCATCCATTGAAAAGCCCAGCATCTCAGCCCAGTGCCTGTTATGAGTCATCTCCCCTGTAAGGAGATTCATATCCCAGAGCCCGAGATTTGCACCGTCTAAGGCAAGGTTTAAGCGTTCCTCGCTCTCCCGGAGCATCTGCTCTGCCAGGTGCCGGTCAGTTACGTCCACCCCGATAGCGATATAGTCCGAAATTCTTCCTGTTGCATCGGGGATACCCTTCGTGTTCCATGAAATGACCTTCTCATTCCCCTGTTTGGAGCGGATGGTCGTCTCGAAGTTTTCGAGATACTTCTGGTCATGGATAATTCGGTTTATTGTATCGGTGATGCGCTTCCGGTACTCCTTTTGCGGGTAGAGTAATTTCCAGATCTCATTCTTCCCGATGACCTCATCAGCACGGTAGCCGCTGATCTCCTCTGCGGCTGGATTCCACAGGAGTATATTTCCTCTCTGGTCAAGGACGCTCATCCAGACCCGTGCATTGGTGATGACGCCCTTTTGGAATTCGGTCCGTTGCCGCTCTGTTTCCTCTGCCCGCTTGTGCTCGGTGACATCCTGGTTGATTCCGATCATGCGGAGAGGTCGGTCATCGGTGTCCCGCAAGACAACTTTCCCCTGCGAATGCACCCATATCCAGCTCCCGTCCTTGTGTTTCATCCGGTATATTGCATCAAAGAGCGGGACTTTTCCGGAATAATGATCAAGGCTGCTTTTTTCAACAAGGGGGTAATCATCCGGATGGACACGTTTTCCCCACCAATCCGAGGGCTTCTCCATTTCATCAATTGAAAAACCCAGCATCTCTGTCCAGCGCCTGTTATGGATCACATCATTCGTGACGATATCCAAATCCCAGAGCCCGAGATTTGCACCTTCTATGGCAAGGTTCAAGCGTTCCTCGCTCTCTTTGAGTGCTTCCTCAGCCCGCTTGCGCTCGGTGATGTCCGAAGTGATACCTACAAGGAACTGGTTCCCCGCAGTATTCGTGTACAGTGTCTTTTTAACAAGAACGGCAAGGGTCTTTCCGGGAGCATAGGTGTTTATCTCTTCATTGATACTTCCCTTCCCGATGCTGAATACCTCTTCGTCTTTTTGCCACGAAATATCGGCCATCTCTTTTCTGGGGAAGAGATCATAAGCGGTTTTTCCGATGATTTCCTCACGGGATAGATTAAACAGCCTGCACGCGGCATCATTGATGAGAAGCACCCGGTGCTGCCGGTCCTTGACGTGAATGGGATCGCTGATGGAGTTTATAATTTTGTTTAAGAACTCCTTGGACTCCACGAGCGCCTCTTCCGCCCGCTTGCGTTCGGTGATGTCCTGGTTCGCACCGTGGGTCTTGATAGTCCTGCCATTTTCGTCTTTTAAGATTCCGAAACGCACGACAATATGCCGGATCTCACCGTCCCTGCGGATTATCCGGTGCTCCACCTGTGACACGTACCCGGGG
>JAPKXV010000439.1:0-1736 GCA_026394635.1 Methanoregula sp.
TTCGGATGAACTGGTGATTGTCCGGATGGCGGAAGCGGGAAAGAAGGCGGATGTCGGACCCATGGCAGCGGTGGCAGGGGCAATTGCATGGGCAGGTGTCGAAGCGATGGTTGCGTGCGGCGCTTCATTCGGAGTTATCGACAATGGCGGCGATATCGCGCTCGTGTGCAACCGTCCTGTACGGGTTGGTGTGCATGCAGGTACAGCACCGATCTCTGACCGGGCTGCGTTTGTAGTCCCCCCTCAAACCCGGATACTGGGGATCTGTACTTCGTCAGCAACGGTTGGCCCATCGATCTCGTTTGGGGTTGCCGATGCGGTGACTGTCTTTGCTCACGATGTTGCGCTCGCAGATGCATGGGCAACATCCATCTGCAACAGGATCAGGGCAGATGACACCTCTGTATTCTCTCAACTGGATCGTTCCGAGGTTACCGGCGTGTTTGCAGTCCTCGGCCACCATACCGAACAATGGGGTGCGCTTCCACCACTTGTCAGTGCAACAGTCGATGAGCACCTGATCAGCGCAGGGGACCGTCTATAACATTGATTCAATGTAGGTGAGCGCGTCCCGGTAGGCATCAGTTCCCAGAAATGTGGCAAGCGCGCTCTCCCCGTCGCTGACTACCATCACGGGCTTGTGAGCGATGACTCCGAAAATGAGCTCCAGAAGCTCGATCTCATCGACGATGACACCACCTTCAAGGGCTGATGCAGGCGTTAAAATCAATCGCTCCATCCGGATGGCATCGGGTATTTCACGGAAAAAATAATAGAATACCTGGTAAGCGTTGAAAAGGTCGGACACCAGGAGTTCCTCGCGCACCTCCGGTGCAAGTCCATCAAGTTTTTCTGCAAGCAGCCCTGCATCCTCCCCGCATTCATCGAGAAGCCGGTCAACAATTGCGACGAGCTCGCGATAGGGCACGGTGCAAGCAACCATGTGTATCATATTTCATATGAATTCCCCTTTAATGAACCCGTTTTGATCCTATTGCCCAAATATCCTGCAATAATAAACAATATGTGCACCAGCGGGGAATGATTACAGGTGAAAGACGAGCACATCGACTGGCTGATCTACCACCTCATCGAACCCACGGGTCCGGTGACAATAGACGATCTCGCCCATAAAAGCGGTCTGGATCCTGCCACGGTTACGATGTCAATTTTACGGCTTGAAAAAAACCTGCTTGTGGAACAATGCGAAGGCAGGGTACGCATGCTCTCCTTTGGCGAATCCTTGATACAGTGCCAGGTACGGTACGATCCTGACCTCCCTTATACAATCGAACACGGGGTCATCAGGGAAAAAAAGAGGTCTGATCCATGACCCGTGCCGCAGTCCTGCGGATCGGTCACCGGCCGGAGCGCGACCAGAGGGTGACCACCCATGTCGGGCTTACAGCGAGGGCACTGGGCGCAGAGGGGATGTACCTTGCCGCAGATGATAAGGGCGTGGTGCAGAGCATTGCTGATGTCGTGAACCGCTGGGGCGGCGCGTTCACCTGCCGGGACAACGTGAAATGGCGTCGTTGCATCCTTGACTGGAAGAAAGACGGTGGTTCCGTGGTTCACCTTACGATGTACGGGTTGAACCTGCCAGACATAATCCACGAGATCCGCAGCAAAGAGAAGATCCTTGTTGTTGTCGGTGCAGAGAAGGTACCTGGTGAGCTTTTCGGGCTTGCTGATTATAATGTCGCAGTCCCGAGCCAACCCCATTCAGAGATCGC
>JAPKXV010000439.1:1784-16398 GCA_026394635.1 Methanoregula sp.
ATAATGTCGCAGTCACGAGCCAGCCCCATTCAGAGATCGCGAGCCTCGCTGTCTTCCTCGATCACCTCTTTTGTGGAAATGAACTCAAAAAAGGATTTCCCGATGCGAAGATCCGGATTATTCCTTCGTGTGCAGGGAAAAAGACGGAGTGAGCATGAAAGGGCGCGTGCTGGTCGCCGGGTTTGCCACCCGCCATGTGGCGCAATCAGCGTTCCGTGCCGGTTATACCGTATGTGCGGTGGATCACTTCTGCGATCAGGACCTGAACTGGTACACGCAGGACCGGATAAAGTTCGATGAACTCGAAGAACTTCCCTCTGCAATAGAGGAGATGTCCAACCGGCACCCGTTTGATATACTTATTGTGACAAGCGGTGCAGAAGACCTGTCAACCGCGCTTTCCCTCTGCGGCACACCCCGTGAAAAGGTGGCGCGGTTCCTCGATAAACTCGATATGCAACACTTTTTTGAGGGACTTGGTGTGCCCGTTCCCGGTATTGCAAAGGAGGGGGAGTTCCCCGCAATGATTAAACCCCGGCGCGGTGCAGGAGGGTGGCGCAATACCATCCTCACCAGAACTGAAGAGCTTGTTGCCTGGCGGGAACTCTATCCTGATTTGCCCTATCTTTTACAGGAAGTAATAGAGGGCGTACCATCGAGTGTATGCTGTGTGGCAGATGGCACTCGCGCCCGCGCGATCACCACAAATGAGCAAATCCTGAGGGGGGATGGCGGGGCTCCTTTTGGATTTTGTGGATCGATAACTCCCTTTGACAACCCGGAAAAATCCCGCATGATTGAAATTGCAGAGAGTATTGCTGCAGCAAGTGGCTGCACCGGTACAGTCGGTGTTGATTTTGTGTGCGGAACAGAACCCTGTGCAATCGAGATCAATCCCCGGTTTCAGGCGACCGTTGACACAGTTGAGATGGCAACGGGGTGTAATATGTTTCAGATCCATGTGGATGCGTGTCACGGAGTAATGCCGAGGCCTCTTTTTCGTCCAGCACAATTTGCCGTCCGAAGCATAGTATTTGCGGACAGGGATCTGACCCTGCGATCCGATCTTGTGCACCTCTCCCCCATTGTTGCAGACATCCCGTATCCAAATACGTTCTTTGAAGAGGACCAGGCAATTGTGAGCGTCTATGGGTGGGGAAAGACCAAATCCGCAGCTCTCTTGCTGCTGGATAAGCATATTAAAACGGTTCAACAATATCTACGGTGATGGATGCCGCTGAAGATATGCTGAAGGATCCGGCGATCCGTGCGTACCTGCACAGGTTGATCGGTGATGCAGGGCTTGATCTCCTGACACGGTTCCCTGATGAAGGGGAGCATAGCGATGAAGATCTCGCAGCAAAGACCGGAATCAACCTCAATACGGTAAGGCACACCCTGTACACCCTGTACGAAAAGCGGCTTGCGGAATATCACCGGATAAAGAATAATGAAACCGGCTGGCTCACCTACCTCTGGCAGCTCAGGGTTGACAAGATATACGATGCCATCCGGGAAGACCTCCAACTCGTGCTTGATAAACTGGAGCACCGGGTGCAGTTTGAAGAAGAGAATGATTTTTTTATCTGCAAGGAATGCGGTATCATTTATCCCTTCGCCCGCGCGCTGGATAACGAATTCAAATGCCCGGAATGCGAGAAACAGATTGGGCACTTTGACAATGAAGCGCTTACAATTGCCCTCAAACAACGCGTCAGAAATATTCAGGAATCACTCGGTCATGTCCAGTCCTCGTGAACAATACGAGGGACTGCTGCGGGATGCCGGTTGTAGCCACAAGGTGATCGCGCACTGCCGGGCTGTCACGGATTGCGCGCTTGAATTCGCGGGGAATAATCCCCTTATCGACCGGGATCTCCTTGAGGCTGGCGCCATGCTCCACGACATCGGGCGCGGAAGAACCCATTCCATTCATCATGCCCAAGCCGGTGCAGATGTGTGTCGCACCCTTTTGTTTTCAGAACCGGTAGCTCGCATTGTCGAGCGGCACACCGGTGCAGGACTCACTGCTGATGAATGCACGCTCCTTCACCTTCCTCCCCGTGATTGCATCCCGCGCTCAATTGAGGAACGGATTGTTGCCCATGCAGATAACCTGATGGAAGGGACGCACAAAGGCAGGATCGAAGGAACGCTTGGCGCGGCTATCCACCTCAGGAGAAAGATCCGGCGACGGCTTTACCACCTTGCACTCGATGTGGAGTGCTCGTGTAAAAGATAACCTTATAGGATTTCGAAAAACCCCATTTTTAGATGGAGTCTCAATCAAAACTTCGTCGTGAATATGTGAGTTGAATTCACATTTCATGCAGTTAATCGGAATCCTCCTTAATTTGGCTCTATAGAAATCCTGGGTCTCACATCATTACCAAAGATCCATGATGAACCGGTTTTCGACGGATATCGCAAGGGGGGCTGCCGCAGTGGCGGGGGCGAAGCCCCAAAAAACGTTATGAAAAACGATGATTTCTGCAGAGCCCATTTTTTATATTTTTCAGATGATAACCTGCTTTACCTGGGGAAGGGCACGTATCTTCTCAACAACCCCGGAAGGCAGCGGTTCTTCTACGATAATCACCAGTTTTGGCTCTTCGGAAAGGTGGGGGTCGGTCACAAAAATCTGCCGTATCGAGAGAAGATGGTCTGAGAGTACCCGCACCGTGGCTCCGACAATCCCGCGCTCGCTGGCATTCTTAGGCAGAACCGTGATGACCGAATACCCGAGTGCTTCTGCCACATGGCTGATATCGGGTGTTGCCCGCATGTTAATAAATATCTCACGGAGCAAGGGGCGATCGAGGATGCGATGTGCTGTCGAATCCACGACACGCCGGTCCGATCCAATTGCCTTAGCAACTGCAGTTGCGGGAACCTCAATGCCATTGCAGTTGATCCTGCCATCCTCCGTGACACCAAATCCATTCTCCAGTAAAAACCTGACTACACGGCTTTGTGACGGGGAATCTGCAAATTCATGGATGATGTCTGACCACATACAAAGCACTGGGCATGGCGTATATAAATATACATCTATGTTGGTTGAGCGGCATTCTGACACGGGTTTTTTCGGATAATTCGCTGTGAGGAGAGAACAGGGACGGGATTTCGGTCCAACACAAAAAAGACCACAGTCGGATGGAATTATTGTTTACAGAGCGCGTTACATAAATTTCTTTAACATAGACAACCTCTTTGTTATGGCACAAAAGCGAGGGTTGCCAAGCCAGGTCAAAGGCGCAAGGTTGAGGGCCTTGTCACGCAGGTGTTCGAGGGTTCAAATCCCTTCCCTCGCATTGTTTCTTATCGAATTTTCCTCTTAAAAATCATTCACCAGAGTGTCTTTTCTCAAATTTTTGAAATTTTCATGGTAAATGATAAATGTTTATTGAGCAAGTGCAGGAGTATCATACGATCCGATTCCCGTTTTAAGAAAGCCGTTTGCTCTCGTCCATCCATGTTGTTCTCCAACCATCACTACGCTGATTGATGAACGGTACTCGTTCTTTGCCGGATCAAAGATCCTCCACTCATTCCTGCCGACGATTTCAGAATTTATTGTTACACGGGCATCGGGTGATGACGCATAATCAGCATACACCGGAGTCACAAAATTGTAGCACACTCCATTTTCAGTCCGAGCACCCGTCCCATCGATGCATTCGGTTTTTGTCAAGTCCTGCACCGGCCTGAAGAGTGCAATGGTATCCTGAGGACTCCCTGTACTGACAGCCCGAGGTGCAATAATTTCAAGTGAGAGATGTATCGGATTTTCATTATTACCTGTTCCATTCCTGACCGTTGAAATAACCGGGGTTTTTATCTCCACATAGGTCCCTTTGTTTGAGCCCATCAGCGTTGTTTTCCATGTCGGAGGTATTCCCTCGATCCCGCGCACACTGAACCGTTCAATGATCGGGGAATTTCCTGCAGTATCTGAAGGTACGGGTATGAATAATGTCACGTTCGTAAGCACAGAATCCGTAGAGATGTTACAGGTATACGAATACGAACTCTTCAGTGATTCGCGATATGCTTTTTCAACAAAAGCATTGTAGGATGCAATTGAACCAAAAAGCACGATAATTATAATGAACAGCCCTGCGGCAATTTTAATTATTTTATCCATGCATTCCACCCAAATTCCGATGAGTTTTTTTGTTTTTCTCAGGGTAAAAAGATCCCGTGTTATACACAGGTACTCAATTCTCCCTCAATGAAAAACTATCGGACTGCAGTAAAAACTTTTAAAATCAAAAGATGAACATGCAAGGAATTGGATGGTTCAGGCGCCATGCCTTTATCCTGCGATACGAAATTATGTTATAATGACAGCCCGGACTACGCTTGTCCTCAAAAATGTCACAATGCCGGATGGGCGGGTTACAGACATTTCATCAGGAAGTGGATATGTGACCCATGTCGGTTCATCGCAGCCGTGCGATCACACCATCGATTGCACAGGTCTTCTGGTACTCCCGGGAGCAGTCGATATGCATGTCCATATGCGAGGGGGTGTACAGTTCGAAAAAGAGGACTGGCAGACCGGCAGCAGGAGTGCCCTTGCCGGAGGTGTGACAGTTGTGGTTGATCAGCCAAATACCATTCCTCCCGTTACCTCACCAGGGGGACTTTTTGACCGGGTAGAGGATGCAAAGAAGCATTCTCTCTGCAATTTTGCAATCAACAGCGGGGTAGATGCCCTAACCTCTTTTGAACCGATGTGGCAGGCAGGGGCGCTCGCTTTTGGGGAGATCTTTTTTGCGCCATCCAGCTATGGAGAAGCGATCAGCGAAGCAGTACTAAGGCAGGCATTTGAAAGGATCGCGTCACTCGGGGCACTTGCAACCATCCATGCTGAAAAGATCATTCCAGTACCTGATCAGGACCTCGTTTCGCATGATCAGGTACGCTCATCGGAAGGAGAAGCCGAGGCAGTCCGTGACGTGAATCAATGCAACAAATCCCGGTGCAGGGTGCATTTCTGCCATCTTTCCTCATCCGCATCGATTGAGGCGGCATCGGGTTCGGTTGAGGTGACCCCCCACCACCTCTTTCTCTCGCAGGACTCATTTGATCCCTCAAGTGCGTTGGGCAAGGTAAACCCCCCTTTGCGTACCGAAGAGAAGAGGAGAGAATTATGGAAGAGATGGAACCGCATCGATGTGATCGCATCGGATCACGCTCCTCATACCCTTGATGAAAAACGCGCAGCTTTTGTTGATGCGCCTGCAGGAATGCCCGGCGTTGAAACCATGATGCCGCTCCTTGCTGCAAAAGTTCTAAAAAGGGAGATATCAGTTGCATCCCTGATCGAAAAAACCTCATCCACCCCCGCAAATCTTTTAAGAATTCAAAAGGCAGGATTTGATATTGGCAACCGTGCGGATTTTGCCCTGTACCCAAAAGAACCGGCGAAAATTACCGGAGATACCCTCCACAGCAAATGCGGATGGACCCCTTTTGAAGGTCACCGGGCAGTATTCCCCGGCAGGGTCATCATGGGGGGCGAACAGGTATATTTTGAAGGAGAATTCACAAAAGGCTCACCAGAGTGGCTCCCGGGGGGCGGTTATCGTAAAACCAGATAATGTAAGGCTTATATAATCTACCCCCAAAACATAAATATCGGGGGCGCACAGGTGAGATGGTGCCGACATAAGCGCTTCCATAGGTCCCCGGGTGATCGATTGGCGGATGCCTGGAAGTGATCCATGGGACAACCCGGTTGCGCGACAGGCACTGCCCGGCAGAGGGTTAATTCACCGGTGATGAACGGCAGCATGCCACAGATGATCCACGTGTGTTAATGCCGGGCAACATATTCCTTCTTTTGAGGATGAGTGGCTATGCAGTCATGTGCTGATGCAGTTTTGGAGACTAAATGTGGAAGTATCATCACTATCGAAGTGGCTGCCGGTAGC
This sequence comes from Methanoregula sp., assembly GCA_026394635.1. Lineage (GTDB taxonomy): Archaea > Halobacteriota > Methanomicrobia > Methanomicrobiales > Methanospirillaceae > MVRE01. The sequence goes on from JAPKXV010000439.1 coordinate 7,727, forward strand.
AAATGCGATGCTTTTCCGTCCGGGTTTAACGAATGGAGAAAGACCATCGGATGCCGGGTGACTGCCCCTGCACGTGAGGGCAGGGCAAACCGGGCAGTTGTGGCCGTCATTGCCGCAACCCTGAACATTTCCGAGAGCGCAGTCTCTATTCAATCGGGGGTCTCTTCTCCAATAAAGCGGGTACTCGTTCAGGGAATAAGTAAACCCGATATTCTTTTAGTACTCCAACTCCTGCTTCAATCCTGAACCATCCCCTCCAAAATGACAGCCCGGTCATCCATGGATACATTTTAAGTAATTTTACAAGGCATTCCATACATCGCATGATCCATGGGGGTGCGTTTACATGTATTCACCGGATACTACCAAGTACCTTATTCACATCAACCTCACCGCAGAGGGGGTGGTCGAGAAACCCGACGTAGTAGGCGCCATATTTGGCCAGACCGAAGGGTTACTCGGCGAAGACCTTGACCTGCGAGATCTCCAGCGGACCGGACGTGTCGGAAGGATCGACGTCCAGTTAACAAGCAAGAAAGGCGAGACAAAAGGAGAGATCCTGATCTCCACATCCCTTGACAGGGCAGAGACTGCCATCCTTGCCGCATCGATTGAGACCATAGACAGGATCGGACCCTGTGTTGCGCATGTGACCGTTGGTTCGATCGAGGACATACGGGTCAGCAAGCGCAAAAAAATTGTTGACCGGGCAAAAGAGATCCTCATCGAACGGTTTGACGATGGTACCATCGACACTAATGAACTGCTTGATGACGTACGACAGAGCCTGCGTATTGAAAAGATCGGCTCTGTTGGCGAGGAGAAGATGCCGGCAGGGCCAAACGTACTGGACTCGGATGCGATCATCGTTGTTGAAGGCAGGGCGGATGTTTTGAACCTGCTCCGGTTCGGGATCAAGAATGCTGTGGCAGTTGAAGGGACTAATATCCCAAAAACCATCGTTGAGCTGTGCGAGAAGAAGACCGCTACTGCATTTTTCGACGGGGACCGTGGCGGTGAACTGATCCTCCGCGAGCTGTTGCAGGTGGCAGATATTGATTTCGTCGCATTCTCTCCGCGCGCAAAGAGCGTGGAGGACATGACACGCAAAGAGGTGATCAAGACCCTCCGTAATAAGGTACCCGTCGAATACATCCGCGAACACTACTTCGAAGACAGCGCTGAACTTCCCCCGGATCTCAAACTGCCCCGGGGGGCGGATGATGCAGGATCTCCTGAAAGGGGTACAAAAACCAATTCCTCAGGCAGGCGGACACGCGAGACTGCACACCGTATACCCCCCCAGACCCTGCGGGACCATATGGATGATGTCCGGGGGCAGCATCTGGCACGGTTCCTTTCACCCGATCTTGTCGTCATGCGGGAGATCAATTCTGATGAGACAGAAAAAGCGGTAGAGACCATTGATACCACGGTAAACGGCCTCGTCGTAGACCGTTCGGTTGACCAGAGGCTCCTCGATCGCCTGGTGATGAAGGGTCTGGAGTATGTTGCTGCACGGGATTTCAAAGGCATCATAAAACGCCCGTTAAACATCAGGCTCCTGAAAATTGGTTCATAGTCCTGCCCAGACAAATTATTTAACATCAGGTACACTACGCTAATCTCCGGATGTGGTATGGTGCACAAAGAAGAACTAATCCAGCTTCACCAGATGCTCTACGACGTCAAAACCTATCTTGAAACATTAAACCCAAACCTTAAATTCCCACAATACCTGACTTTGAAGATCACACCCTCCCAGCAGCACAAGAGCAAGATGGAGCACAAATATGCCATTTTTGTGCTCGGAACAGAAATTGCCAATGCCATGAAGGATGTGGATTATACTTCATCAAACCGCATCTCTGCACGGATGAAGGAGCTTGCCGATAAAGCATTAAAAGAGATGGAATACTCGTAATAATAATCTACAATTTTTTCCTACGCCCATGTTATTTTATTTTTTTCATTGAATACTATGGCATATATTCAAATTTGATGAAATTCGATAAACGATTATGAAATATTTCACGGGCACCGATAAAGGGCTCGATCTCAAAGAGGTCAATTCCGTTATTGAAAAAGCCTTTGCCGAACACGGGAACGGACTCGTCCAGATGCCCCCCAAGATGTATGTCTCGCTCCGCCAGCATATCGTCCGTGTCTTGGTATTGCCGGGGTTAAGATCGTCAATGTCCATCCCGACAATCCTGCACGAGGATTACCTACCGTCATGGCACTTACCGTTGTCCTGGACATTCCCCTAGGAAAACCCGAAGCGATCATCAACGCAACCCATCTCACCGATATGAGAACCGGCGCAGCTGGCGCAATCGCATGCAAATATCTTTAGGGAAAAAAAGAAGTTGTTCTGGGGCTGATCGGGACGGGCAGACAGGCGCAGGCGGTTCATTCAGGTGAGACCAATGTTCCCATTAAAAAAGGGCTTTTTTATAAGGAAAATATTGCCGGTACTCTTGGAGAAGTTGTTATCTGGGAGAAAAAGCGGAAACACCCCGAAGAGATCACGATCTTTGATTCAACCGACCTTGCAATCCAAGATCTTGCGATTGTAAAGATCGCAATGATGCACGGAACGGCTATCGTGCTGCCATTTCCCTGAATTGGAAAAAAAGGAAAAACCCTTTATCAGGGTTTTTTTGCAAATTTTTTCCAGACCTGTTCACGGTATACCGGACCACTGTTGTACGTGCAGAATGGGATAAGCCTCCCGTCAGGAGTTGCATAGTGGATGCAGCATCGCTGCACGCGCTCAAGGTCATAGTTGTACCGGTCCATGAAGTGCATGGTACCGATAAAGAGCGCGTTCCAGTGGAATTCCCTCAGCGCATCAAAGTTCTGCCCGATGAGTGTCTTTCCGATCAACTTCCAGAACTCTGCAGTATTGCTCTGATCACCTTTCTTGACAGAGTCATGCAGGTTTTTGACCCCCTCGATCAATGCCTTGTATTTATTGATAGTACCGCCTTTTTTTAAGGCATCTGCCATTTTTTCAATTGATTCAAAAAAGCTCTCGACATCGACCATACGATTTACGGTAACCATTCCCTCCTTGGTGACAAAGACATAGGTGGCGGCACCGCAGTGCTGGTGAGCGGTGAACCTGACCTGAGGCTTTCCGGTATATGCCTCAGCAAGGTCAGAGAACGGAAGGACGCAGGGAACCGGGTAAAAATCATCCTTCTTAATGATGCCCTGTGTCTGTGTCTCGATCCCGCCCAGCACCTCAGGAATGGTGATCCGTGATTTTTTAATATCGTCATCACTTGCCGCACCCGTAAATGCGACAGGCTGGAAATTAACCCCCCGCACAACAGAGATATGGTCCGCAGCAAACCGTATTATTGCTCCAAGTTCCCCGTCATTTTTTCCCCGTATCACGGTGGGGACGAGAACACACCCGAGCCCGACGTTCTGAAGATTCTCAATCGCCTTTTTGTGCATGATTAAGAAGGGGTTTGTTTTTGGGGAGACTCCATCGAAGTGAAGGTAAACCGTGTTAAGCCCGGCATCCTTGAGTTTGCGGGCAAATTCTGGGTCTTGGGCTATCCTGATACCATTTGTGGCGATCTGCACCTGAGGAAATCCCATCTCCTTTGCCTTTTGGATGATCTCAACGAGATCCTCACGCATTGTGGGCTCTCCACCGGAAAACTGGACTGCGGGGGCAGGCACCGGTTTTTCAGAACGCAGGAGATCCAGCATCCTGACAACATCATCAAAGGATGGTTCATATATAAACCCGCATGCCCTGGCGTTGGCAAAGCAGAAATCGCAGTCGAGGTTGCATCGGTTTGTAAGGTCGATATTTGCAAGAAGGGTCTGGGAATGGTGGTGGTCGCACAACCCGCACGATGCCGGGCAACTGTCATCGGGAACAATATTCCGGGGATTTGATACACCGGTTCCCACCGCATCGTACCGTTCGAATTTGTGATAGAGAAGAGGGTCAGACCAGTAAATATTCCGGAACGCCCCGTGCTCCTTGCATGAACGCTTCAGCCAGATCTTCCCTTCCTCCTCCACGATATCCGCTGAAATCACGGCATTGCATGTTGGGCAGAGACTCTTTGTACGTTTGATGAACATCCGTGTCCCCCGGGTATTTATATTGTGTCAGGAACCCAATTGGAGTAACTTTAATGTTGGTATCTGTTGTTTATTACAGGTATTGGAGTGCTACATTATTAGTATTGAGTTCTTCATAAAACCGTTGCTTGCCGCGATCTGGATCATGCTCCCGGCTTATCTCCCCAATCCTGTTGCAGCACTTTTCGGGGGAGGTACCCCCATTGATCTGGGAAAGAATTTCTCTGACGGAAAACGGGTATTGGGAGATGGTAAAACATACCGTGGACTTATCCTTGGAATTTTTGCAGGTATCGGCATCGGACTGGTTCAGATAGGACTTTCTGGAACCTACCATCTGGAGATCCTCCCTGAAGAACATACGGTTATGTCAGTCATTCTCCTTGCGACAGGAGCACTCCTCGGAGATTTGTGCAAGAGTTTTTTTAAACGGCGATTGGGCAAAGAAAGGGGGGGGAAATGGCCAATTGCTGACCAGTATGACCTTGTTGCCGGATCATTACTCCTAGTCCTTTTAGTTGATCCCCGCTGGCTCGTGGCAAACCTGAGCATCCCGGTCTTTTTAGCTATCCTCATTCTCACGCCAATACTTCACCGGGCAGTTAATATCATCGGTTATCGTATTAAAGTCAAGGAGGTACCATGGTGAACAAAATCGCAAGAATGCTTGAAAAATACAAGGCAATTGAATTTGGTGACTTCACGCTTGCATCGGGTGCAAAGAGCCCTTATTATATCGATGTAAAATCTGCCGCAACGAACCCGGAATTTCTCGCTTCACTTGCATCGGAAATCGTAAAAACGCATGATTTTGATATGGTAGCCGGTGTTGCAATTGGTGGTGTTCCCCTTGCTGTGGCAACAGGACTTGTCAGTAAAAAGCCCTATGCGATCATCCGCGCATCGGAAAAAGGCCATGGTAAAAAAAATGTCGTGATCGGAAATGTGAGGGAGAAGGTAGTGCTCCTTGTTGAAGATGTTACAACATCAGGAGGTTCCGCACTCTATGGGGTTGAGGCATTGAGGGGCGCAGGAGCACGGTGCGATCGCGTTGTCACCGTGGTTGACCGTGAAGAGGGTGCGACAGAAAATCTTTCCACGCACGGGATATATCTTCTTCCTCTGGTAAGGGTCGGGGAACTGCTCAAAAACCATAAGAAATTTTTAGGGTGAGACCGCAGGTATGGATATGAAGATACTCGTTTTGGGTGGTGGCGGGCGCGAGCATGCGATTGCGTCATCACTCTCCCGTAACAGCAGGGTGCAGCTGTTTTCGGTCATGGCAAAAAGGAACCCGGGTATCTTCCAGCTTGCGAGAAAGACTCTCCTTCATAAAGAGACCGATGCATCCGCTGTGATCCGGTTTGCAAAGGAAGTCAGTGCCGATTATGCATTCATCGGACCCGAAGCCCCGCTTGAAGCAGGACTGGTCGATGACCTTGAGCGTGCGGGCGTGGCGTGTGTCGGACCAAGCCGGGCGGCCGCGAGGCTTGAGACAGATAAAGGATTTTGCCGGGAGATGATGGAGCGGCACGGGATTGCCGGCTGCCCAAAATACCGGACCTGTCACAGTGTAGATGAAGCAGTTACGTTTATTAAGGATTATGGCGGGGATCTCGCAATAAAACCGATCGGGCTCACCGGGGGGAAAGGAGTGCGGATCATGGGCGAACAGGTGGACACAGGCGGCGCAATCGCCTATATTCACCACCTCCGCGGTAACGTGGTTCTCGAGGAGCGGTTGATCGGAGAGGAATTCACCCTGCAGGCATTTGTTGACGGCACGCACCTTGTTCCCATGCCCCTCGTCCAGGATCACAAACGCGCTTTTGAGGGCGATACCGGACCTAATACGGGAGGTATGGGGTCATACTCAATGCCGGACCACATGCTGCCCTTCGTGACTGCATCTGACTATACCACTTCCCTTGGTATTATGAAATCTGTCGTTGCTGTAATGAAAAAGACAGGACAGCCCTACAAAGGTATACTCTACGGCCAGTTCATGAACACCGCAGAGGGCCCCAAAGTCATCGAATTCAATGCACGGTTCGGAGATCCCGAAGCGATGAATGTGCTCTCTCTCCTAAGCTCGGACATTACGGATATCGTCACCGGTATCATCGATGGAACGCTCTCATCAGCAAAGGTGACGTTTGACCATGCTGCAACCGTCTGCAAGTATATTGTCCCAGAAGGATATCCAGATGCCCCGGATGCAGGGGACAGACTTGCCCTCGGCACCACAGGACCTGCTCTGCTTTATTATGCCAATGTCGATGAAAAAGATGGCCGGTTATTCACCCAGACCTCGAGGACACTCGCTTTCGTTGGCATAGGTCAGACCCTTGAGGCAGCAGAGGATATATCAGAGCGCGCCGCGTCATCCGTGACCGGGCGCATCCGGCACCGCAGGGATATCGGGACAACCGATCTTCTCAACAAGCGATGTAATCATATAAAGGAGCTGCGATGAAAAAGGATTTTATCTCGATTCTTGACATTACCGAGGATGAACTCCACCATATCCTCGCTGATGCGATTCAATTAAAAAAGCTCAGACAGGCAGGAACCCTCCCCGAGATCCTGAAAGGAAAAAGCCTTGCCATGATCTTTGAAAAGTCCTCAACACGGACCCATATCTCGTTCGAAGTCGGGATGAATGAACTGGGAGGGCATGCCCTCTTTCTTTCCACCCGGGACCTGCAGATCGGGAGAGGGGAGGAGATCCGGGACACCGCACGCGTTGCGTCACGCTATGTTTCAGCGGTGATGATCCGGGCGTACAAGCAAAGCACCATTGAGGAGTTCGCCCGGTACGCAACCATTCCTGTTATCAACGGTCTTTCAGACCGGGAACACCCCTGCCAGCTCCTTGCAGATATCATGACCATCAACGAGCACGTTAAGGATATGAAAAGATTGCGGGTGGCATGGATCGGCGACGGGAACAATGTCTGCAATTCACTTATCCTGTCGTCTGCCCTGACTGGTATGGATGTGTCAATCGCAAGTCCAAAAGGGTATGCTCCGAAAAGAGATGTCCTCGATCATGCCAGAGAGATTGGAGGTACGATCCACCTGTCCCGGTCGCCTGAAGACGCTGTCAGGGATGCGGATATTATCATGACCGATACATGGGTGTCCATGGGTGATGAGGATAAACGAGAAGAACGGATTCGGGCTTTTTCCGGATATACTGTCGATGAACACCTGATAAGGCTTGCATCCCCTGATGCACGGGTGCTCCATTGCCTTCCCGCCCACCGGGGCGAGGAGATCAGCGAGGGGGTAATCGATGGGAGTCAAAGCCTCGTCTGGGAAGAGACTGAAAATCGCCTACACGCGCAAAAAGCCCTGTTATTATCGCTCCTGAAAAAAAGAGAGGGGATTTACCGGTGATCAGGCCGGTTTGATAAAATCATTCAGCCGCTGGAGCAGATATTTTTCAACCTGCTCCATAACCTCTCGTTTGCCGCGGAATGCAAGGAGCTCCCGTTCATCCCCTTCCATATTTGCAAACCGCATCCGTTCTTTTCGTTCTACGATCTGGACATCAAATTTTTTTACAACTTCCACGATGATTGAACGCGGCACCCCTGGCGGGATGAGCACATCAAACAGGGGCTCTGTTTTTGGTTCGTCTGTCATAGCTATCACCAGCTTTATTTTCCAATTTTTATCCTTCGGCTCATGATGCAGGGGCCTCCCCGCACTCCCCCGACGGGATTCTTGGGTTTGCCCAGCGAGTTCATACACCTGCCCATGAGGGCGGCTCCACGGGCAAGACCGTCATCGACAAAGACCAGATGGTCTATAGGGTCGTCAAAGAGGTTGCGTTCAATGATGCCCTCAAGAATATAATCCGGTTTTCTCCCGGATATCGCTGCCCTCCCGGTAAACCCTATGGAGGCATTGCGGGGCACAAGGTTCTGCGCGACAGCCACATCAATGAGGCGTAACGCCATCAGGGCACAGACACGATCCACTACCCCATTCAATGTTGCGAGGTTGTATTTCTTATAAATTTCCGAACCGATCGCGACAAGTTTATCAAGGTCGCTGCTATTAACTCCACAATCGCACCCAATCATCGCAATACCGGACTCCAGCGCCAGCTTCGCATTCACCGGCACCCTCCCGAAACGGTTGCGTTCCGAAGGAACGATCCGGATATCGATATGCTGGTGGCTGCGTTTTACATACTCGTCCACCACCTTCCTGTTGCCGCCCCTGAACAAACCCCCCGTCACACTGTGTTCCCCAAAGACATCAAGCGCGGTGCCCGTTCTCTCGTGGACAAGCCCGGTTCCCCGTACGAACGCATCGGGAATGGCACCCGCGAGTCCGCAGAAATTGCCTATGGTCTTTGCAAACGGGTTTTGTGCGTCTGGTGACACATCACTGGTGATCCTTCCATCAAGTGTGGTACCAAAATCTATTGAAATGCAGGGGTTACGGAAATCCACGGCAGTCCATTTCGCACCTTCCTTGATCCCGGCCATCGCAAGTTCCCCTTCCATCTCATTTGCAACCATTTCGACACCCGTCGAACCAAC
>JAPKXV010000195.1 GCA_026394635.1 Methanoregula sp.
CAACTCTCTGGGCGGTGCCGGTGAACGGGTCGAGTGCAATCACCCGTGCGCTGGTGGAAATGGCGATCCCGATCGGGTGGAAGACTCCTGTGCAGACGAATAGTATCTCATCCGCACGTGTTGCCTTTGCCAAAGCAAAGCTGCACCCGAGCACCTGTCCGCGGTGAGGGGTCCGGCAGGAGCCCTCCGCAACCCGCACATCAATCCCTTTTGACTGAAGGAATGCTTCCATTGCAGGGATGAGGTGAACGTGCTGGACAGTGGTGACCAGCCCCACGGTTTTTCCTTCCAGCAGCGGGAGAGCATTGGTAAGAACTGCGGCATCAAAACCCGTCTGACATAGTTCGAAGATCACATCATCGTGGGAGTCGACCGGTGAATGCCCGAAATGAACCAGCACATCAGCGTAGGAAAGGGTATCGAGAGCAAGATCGCAGGCTCCATAGCAGGGATCGCCGCTCACGAACACCTCAAACCCGGCCTTTGCAAGTTCAGCGGCTATCCCTGCCGATTTCCGCTTCAGCCCTTCGGGGAACTGGAGAGCGACCTTATGCACTCCCCGCTGTTGTAACGCTGCGATCAGGTCAGAGGTAACGCTCAACCACATGCACCTTTTCGGCGACCTCGATTTTTACCAGGGATTTATAAGGCCGTCCTATCGAAGGACTCCCCCGCTGGACCGCAAAACAGACATCGACCACCTCAGCACCGGCAATCTCAAGAGCCTGCAGGAGCGCCCGCATCGTGCCCCCGGTACTCACGACGTCATCAACAATCACCACGCGGTCGCCCCGGGTGATCCCGTTGAGATAGAGTTCTCCCTTGGAGTAGCCGGTCGCTTGGTGGACAGCGATCTCATTGGGCAACCCGTACTCCCTCTTGCGCATGATCGTCATCGGGATGTCCGTCATGGTCGAGAGCACCGAGCCGATAGGGATGCCCATCGCTTCCACGACCACGATCTTGTCCACGCCGTTCAGATCGAGCACTTTGATCATTGCGGTGCAGACCTCGCGCAACAGTGCCGGTTCAACAACAGGGACCCCGTCGGTTATCGGGTGGATGAAGTAGTTGTATTCCCCCCTCTTTATCATGGGGCATGTTTCAAGGGACTGTACCAGCCGGTCAAGCATATAACTCACCAATATCCTCAAGGAACGCCTCGATCCGGTCGCGGTGGACATGGGGCATGCAGACGATCCGCAGGTGCCCCCGCCGGGTCCACGAGACCTTCCAGCGGTCAGGGACGTCCTTGCAGATGAACGTCGCCACGTTCAGGTCGGGGGTCACCGCACGCGGGATCCCATATGTCTCCATGCCGTCAACCAGCCGCCATGTATTTTTCATGCAACCGGCAACAACCGCCTGCATTCCTTCAACTCCAAGATAATCCAGTACTGCCAGTGCCCCTGCAACCGGGGCTCCGGGGCGGGTTCCTGCAAGCGTATACTCCTGTTTGACCGAAAGGTAGGGTGTGTCGATGTTTAAGCTCGTGAGCATATCCGGCTGCCGCGTGAGGAGGCACCCGCACGGGATCGTGCCCATCCCCATCTTGTGGGGGTCCACGGCAATACTGGTAACGCCGGGCAGCGAAAAGTCAAACGGGATCGTGTGGTCGAGGAACGGGATCACCATGCCGCCGAACGCGGCATCAACGTGGAAAAAAATATCCCGCTCGGATGCAATGGCGGCAAGTTCGGAGATCGGGTCGATAAGGCCGTACTCGGTCGTGCCTGCAACTCCCACAAGGCAGATGGTATTCTTATCGACAATCTCTGCTGCTTTTGCCGCGTCCATCTTCAGGGTGCTGTCGAGGGGAACGGTGCGCATCTCAAGGCTGAGGATGTCGCAGGCTTTTTTAAACGAGAAGTGGGCGGATTCCGGGACGACAACGTTGGGGGCGGGGATCTCCTTTTTTTGTTCCTTTGCGAGACGGAGTGCCTGGATGTTGGATTCTGTTCCCCCCGATGTCGCATACCCCCCTGCCGTGGGGTGGTGAAACAGCGTTCCCAGCCGTTCTATGAGCAGTTTCTCCAGCGATGCAGTTCCCAAAAAGAGCCCCGGGTCCCCAAGGTTTGTCTCAATGAACATGCAGTGTGCCCTGACAGCAACCGGGTGCGGGGGCGTGCACATGGAGCTCAGGATATAGTCGTGGTCAAGGTCCTCTCCTTTTTTTTGGGCAAAAAATAAAAAGAGGTCTTTTTCCGGCAGTCCCTTATTCAGCATTACCGGTTCTCGCTGCCTCAAGGATGATGCGCTTTTCCGTGCGGGCGACGGTCTCGCGGATCTTTGCGATCGCATCGATGTTTGCTGAAACACTCGCAATGCCGTGCTCGACGAGCCACTCCACCATCTTCGGGTCAGAGCCCGCCTGTCCGCAGATAGAGCACTCCACGCCATACTCCCTGCACGTCTGGATCGCGTTATGGATCAGGTGGAGCACTGCCGGGTGCTTGGGCTGGTACATGGTGGCCACATTCTCATTGTTCCGGTCGATGGCGAGCGTGTACTGGATCAGGTCGTTTGTCCCAAAGGAGGCAAATTTGATCCCGGACGTGAGAAAGTCCTCGATGAGGATCGCGCTCGACGGGATCTCGATCATGATACCGAGCGTTACGTTCTCGACGTCCACACCCCAGCCGCGCATCATCTCCTTTGCCTGCACAAACTGGTCGGGGTGGGAGACCATGGGGAACATCACGCCGAGGTTGTCATACCCCTCCTTCCAGAGCTGTTTGAACGCCTCTACCTGCAGCCGGAACTGGTCGGGGCTCTGGAGGTCGCGCCGGATCCCGCGCCACCCGAGCATCGGGTTGTGCTCATGCGGCTCGTTCTCGCCGCCCATCATGTTCCGGAACTCATCGGTGGGTGCATCAAGGGTACGTACCCAGACCGGTTTACCCGGAAACGCATCGAGCACGATCTTGATGCCGTCATGGAGTTCCCGGACAAACTCTTCCTCGCGGTGGTTGGTGATGTACCAGCCCGGCGTCTTGTTGAGCCCAAGGATCAGGTGCTCAATCCGGAGCAGACCGACACCATCTGCGCCTGTCGCTGCAGCCCGTGCTGCCGCCTCCGGGATTGAAACGTTCACCTTCACGCTTGTCGCCGTGATGATCGGTGCTGATCCTATGGTCGCCTGCTGCGCCGCCTGCTGTTTCTGCACCGGTTGCTCGATTGCGCCTTCATAGATCAGTCCCCGCTCACCGTCAACCGTAACCAGTTGCCCGGCTTGTAACAACGAAGTGGCGTTCTTCGTCCCCACGACGGCCGGGGTACCCAGTTCCCTGCTCACGATTGCCGCATGGCAGGTCATCCCGCCTTCGTCAGTCACAATGGCGGCGACTTTCTTCATCGCCGGCACCATGTCCGGGTTCGTCATGCGGGTGACAAGGATATCTCCCTCTTTGACGCTGCCGGTGTCCTTGACATCCCGGATGATGGCGACCTTCCCGATTGCGATACCGGGTGACGCTCCCTGCCCCTGCACGAGGATTTTGTGGCTCTCCTTTGCACCAGGTTTTGCCGCAGGTGTACCCTGTCCGCCTTTTTTTACCCCGATGGTTGTGATCGGGCGGGACTGGAGGATGTACAGGGTCTCACCCACGATACCCCATTCAACATCCTGCGGAATGCCATAGTGGTTCTCGGCGATCTTTCCGTACATCCCGAGTTTTGCGACCTCGGCATCCGTGAGGACCTGTGCGTCCTGACGGCCTGCGGCGACTTCGGCGACCTTTGTCCCGTGCTCCCCGTCGGCGATGATCTCAACTTTTTTGTTGGCAATGAACCGGTCGACGATCTTCTCCGTCCTCTGGTCAAATACGTATTTATCCGGAGAAACGGTCCCGGAAACAACTGCTTCCCCCAACCCCCATGACCCTTCGATAATGGTCGATGGCTCACCGGTAATGGGATGGGACGTGAACATGACACCGGCTTTTTCCGAGTTGACAAGCTGCTGGACGACGACGGCAATATTGACCGTGTGGTCATCGAATCCCTGTTTTGCACGGTAATAGATCGCCCGTGCACCGTACAGGGACGCCCAGCACTTCTGCACTGCGGTGAGGAGTGCCGTTTCCCCTTTGATATTGAGATAGGTCTCCTGCTGCCCGGCAAAACTTGCATCAGGAAGATCTTCTGCTGTTGCGCTTGACCGGACTGCGACAACAAGGTCATTTGCTGACATCTTCCGGTACGCTTTTTTTATGTCATCGCGGAGGGCAGCAGGCATCTTTGCTTTCAGCACCAGCCCTTTTGCGGTCTCTGCCGCTTTCTCCAGCGCCGCGTTGTTCTCTACATCAAGGCGATCAATGGACTTGTAGATCTTCTGTTCAAGACCGGTCTCGATAAGAAACTGGCGGAACGACTGGGCGGTTACGACAAACGCCCTGGGGACGGGAAGCCCGATGGACGCCATCTCGCCCAGCGATGCCCCTTTTCCTCCTACCGAAATGATATCTTCCTTCCTGATCTCTTCAAGCCACAGGATATTGGGGACCGTGTTCATGCTCGCACCACTTATGATCTCATCTCATGCCTGTTTAATAATTATCATGATGGTTTCATGGCGGTTCATTCGGACAAAACAAGATAACCGGGTCAGATGCCCTGCGTACCTGGTGAAAGTACCCCATGGGTTGATCGGGGCAATCTACCCATGGAAAAAAAGAACAAATCTGATTAGGTATGGTGCAGATACTGTATGGGTTTTATGGCAAATTTCAAAGTACTCGTCAGCGATCCGCTGGCGGAGGAAGGGCTGGAGATTCTCAGGAAGGCGTGCGACGTTGACGTCAAAACCGGCCTGAAAGAAGACGAGCTCTGCGGGATCATCGGGGACTACGATGCCCTGCTCGTACGGAGCGGCACCGATGTCAACGCGAAGGTGATCGAGGCAGGCAAACGGCTGAAGTTTATCGGGCGTGCCGGTGTCGGCGTGGACAATATCGATGTGGAGGCAGCGACAAGGAAAGGGATCATCGTAACCAATGCCCCGGAGGGAAACACTCTTGCGGCAACCGAGCACACGATGGCGATGATGCAGGCGCTCGCCCGCAACATCCCGCAGGCGAACGCAAGCCTGAAAAAGAAGGAGTGGAAGCGATCAAAGTTCATGGGTGTGGAACTCAACGAGAAGACGCTGGGTATCGTCGGGTTCGGACGTATCGGGCGCGAAGTGGCGAAAAGGGCAAACGCGATGGACATGAAATGCGTTGCCTACGACCCGTTCATCACCAAGGAGCGGGCAGCCCAGCTTGGTGTCGAGATGATGTCCCTGGCCGAGCTCTTCAAGGTCGCAGATGTCATCACCGTCCATACCCCCCTGATCGCCGAGACCAAGCATGTCATCAACGCCAAGAGCATCGCGACGATGAAAGATGGTGTCCGGATCATCAACTGCGCCCGCGGCGGCATCATCGACGAGAAGGCGCTCTACGATGCGGTCAAGAGCGGCAAGGTGGCCGGGGCAGCCCTCGATGTTTTTGAGGATGAACCCCCGACTGAGTCCCCCCTCCTGACGCTCGACCAGGTGATTGTGACGCCTCACCTCGGGGCAAGCACGGTCGAGGCGCAGCTGAACGTGGCAGTCTCCGTCGCCAGGCAGTGCGTGGAAGTCCTCAAAGGCGGATCGGCAAAATACGTGGTCAACGCCCCCATGGTCCCGCCCGAGCATGCAGAAGTGCTCCAGCCCTTTGCCCAGCTCGCCGAGAAGATGGGGCGTTTTGTCACCCAGATCGCAGGAGGCCGGATCGCGTCCGTTGAGTGCATCTACGGGGGGGAACTCTCTGCCTATGCCGGCAGCATGAAGTTTATCACCCGTCTTGCGCTCAAGGGGCTCCTCTACCCGATCCTCCAGCAGCCGGTCAATATTGTGAACGCCGATTTCATTGCCAAGGAACGCGGCATAGCGGTGAGCGAGACCGTGACGCAGGAGTCGAGCGGGTTCAAGAACCTCATCACCATCCGTATTAAGACC
>JAPKXV010000362.1 GCA_026394635.1 Methanoregula sp.
GCGGTATACCGTGCGAGGTTCCGGTCAGGTACAAAGATCACCCTTTCCTGGGGCACCGAGTTAACCACTTGTACCGCATTTGCAGACGTACAGCAAATGTCACTTGCGGCTTTTACCTCCGCAGAGGTGTTTACATAGCACACGACTGCTGCATCAGGATACCGTGACTTTACCATCTCAAGCTCCGGGCTTGTGATCATCTCCGCCATCGGGCAGCAGGCATCGGGGGCAGGGAGGATTACCGTCTTTTCCGGTGAGAGTATGCTTGCGGTTTCGGCCATAAAATCCACGCCGCAGAAGATGATGACATCGCCTTTTAAGGTTGCGGCAGCGCGGGAGAGTTCAAGCGAGTCTCCAGTCAGGTCTGCGATGTCCTGAATTGCGCCGATCTGATAGTTATGTGCGAGGATGATCGCGTTGCGCTCTTTTTTTAACCGGAGGATCTCATCCCTGATCGATGAATCAGCGTGCATCTTTTCTCCCCTGTCAGGCAGGCTGCAATCCGGTCACTCGTTCTGCATGGGAGTAAATATTCATCTTTCCTCCACGTGCAAACCCGACTACGGTAAGCCCGGTCTTATCGGCGATACTAACGGAGAGGGATGTTGTCGCGCTGCGGGAAACGATTATCGGGATATTTGCGATCAGGCACTTGCGCACCATCTCTGATGAGATGCGCCCCGAAGAGATTACAAAAGTTTGGGAAAAGTCGATCCCACTGCGGAGCCCGTAACCGATTACCCGGTCAAGCGCGTTGTGGCGCCCGATATCTTCTGAAACTGAAATTACACTCTCTTTATCAAGGAGCGCAACAACATGGATGCCCCCGGTCGTACGGTGCAGGTCGGAATCCAGCACTGTTTTTATTCTTTCCTGTATTTTTTCCAAACTTATGACAAAATCAGAGGTAATTTTTGGGAGTTTCTCTGCGTCGATAAATGAACTGGTCCCGCCGCAACCTGACAGAATTGTCTTTTTTGGCCCGAGTACCTTGAACAGGTTTTTGGTGATCACGCTGATCCGGTTCTTCTCGATCCTGATGGACTCAATCTCACCAGTGTTTTTTATGATCTGCTCGGTAAACAGGTACCCGGTTACAAAATCTTCCAGGTTTGCCGGGCTCATCATGGCGGTCATCGCGTGCCTGCCATTGACAAAAAGGGCTAAGGGAGCTTCTTCCACAACCTCATGCACGGTTTTTTCGCACCTGTCACCATCAACCCGTATGCAGGGAAGTTTTTTTATCAATCACATCACCAATTCTGGTCTTTTCCCATCCTTGATGTCCCGGTACACACCCGCATCAGACAATACTGGTGTGTTACTGAAGTATTTCGTCCATGCTGCCGGAACGATATCCTTCAAGATCAACCGTAATATAGGAAAACCCGATCGCTTTGAGTTTCTTTGCCGCATCTTCCTGTATGCTCAGTAGTGTTTGCATTTCCTCTTTAATGACTTCGATGCGTGCAATGGTTCCATACGTCCTGACCCGGACCTGTCGGAATCCGGATGTATGGAGGAAATCTTCAGCCGCTTCGATCATGGCAAGTTTTTCCCGGGTTATTTCATCACCGTAGGGAATCCGTGATGAGAGGCATGCCTCAGAGGGTTTGTCCCAGAACGAAAAAGAGCGCA
>JAPKXV010000042.1 GCA_026394635.1 Methanoregula sp.
ACGTGAACGAATGCATCAGTAAAGTGATGGTCGCACTTCCCATGCGGGCAGTCCGCATCGAGCCGGATCCCGCTGATCCTGAGGTGTATGCCGATCCACTCTTTTTAAAGGTATTCTACAACCTGATCGACAATGCACTCCGTTATGGAGGCGCAGGGATGAAGACCATCCGTGTCTCTTCGCAGGAGTCAGATGCATGCCTCACGATCATCTGCGAGGATGATGGTATAGGGATTACTGAGGAGGAAAAAAAACGTCTTTTCACCCGGGGTTTTGGGAAAAACACCGGACTGGGGTTGTTCCTCTCACTGGAGATTCTCGCCATTACCGGTATCACGATCACCGAGAACGGCACTCCAAGCAAAGGCGCCCGGTTCGAGATTAAGGTGCCGAAAGGAGCGTACCGGTTCACTGGTATTGGGGAAAAATAAACCGGAAAAATCACGATTGCCGGGATCAATCCTGCGCTACATCTTCCTTTGGCACAAACTGCAGCGCCTTTTGGGGATTCCCGTTCGAGCACCCAATTGCCGGGATTAATCCGGTGCCACATCTTCCTTTGGCATAAACAGTGACGCTCTTTCCCGGGGATCCTCGTTCAAGTACGAGTATGAGGAATCGCAGTGGAAATGTAGCTAATTGCTGATCGTCGTTTCTTTCTGGATTCATGAGAATGTCACTGAAGGCTTAAAAAAAGGGGGTTTTTTCATGCGTAAGATCAAACCTGCATAATTATTACCTACATCCCCAATACTAAACACCCACAGAACGCAACGGTGGAGCTCGCTGCCTATGGTGCTTAAAGCCGTTTCTTTGAATGTACTTTTATTCGGTCTCGTTATTTCTTTTGGCTTTCGCTCGAAAGACGCAAATTCAGAGGCTGGCTGAATGGTAATTTATGGAAGGGGTTAAGTTTTATTACGCAATTTAACCTATAAGAATTATTATCAAAAAATCAATTTCCAGAATAGCAGTTAGAGAGCATCCGGAAAAGTATCCGTAAATATTTTTTAAGAGACCCTGCAGGGAATCATTCCTGATCCACTGAACGGTAGGGGTGATATGTTATTTCCAGTGAGACAGACACGATAAAAAAACTTCTCAAAAACCATCCGCTTGGGCTCACGCAGAGCGATCTCTCTCGTGAACTGCAGATAAACCGGGTATCGCTCGCCAAGTATCTTGCCACGATGGTCGCATATGGCGAACTCGAATATCGCAATATCGGGCGGGCGAATCTCTACACCCTCACCAGCCGGGTTCCGCTCGAAAGCATCATTTCGCATACCGAAGACCATGTGATCCTCACTGATGATAGCGGAAAGGTCACAAAGATTGAGGAACGGACTGCCAGATTCTTTGACTGCTCAGTTGAACAGATGATCGGTAAACTACTTGGGGATGGCAGCAACTGCCAGTTCCTTGCAACCGACGGCTCGCCCATCTCTCCATCTGAATTTACAAAAACTAAAACAGGAGAACTCCTGTTTGACCACGGCGGCCATTTCAACATTTTTCAGGTAAAAAACATACCCCTCGTACTCACGGACGGCTCCCAGGGGAATGCCTGCATTCTCACTAATATTACCACAAAGAAGCAGGCGGAGAAAGCACTCGTGGAGAGCGCGGAGAAGTACCGGACTCTGGCAGCAAACCTCCCTGAGATTGTGTACCGCATCTACCTGAAGGAAAATAGCAGGATGCAATTCTTCAACACTCAGATCGTCGCCCTGACCGGCTATACGGAACCAGAACTGAAACAGGGCACCATATGTTCGATAGAACCGCTGATCCATACTGATGATCGCGAGAGGGTTGTTGCGGCTGTCGAAAATGCAATCACGGAAGGCGGGATATTTGCGGTGGATTACCGTCTCATCCACAAGGATGGATCAATTCGCCACTTCAATGAACGGGGGCGCGTTATCTACGGGGACGACAACGAACCGCTTTATATTGATGGCATGATCCATGATATCACCGAACGCAAGCGGGCTGATGAGGCGCTTGTGGAGAGCGAGAAGCGGTTCCGGTGCATGTTCGACCAGGCACCCGTTGGAGCCGCAATCGTATCGCTGGACTTCCGGTACGTCCGCGTGAATGAGGCATTATGCCGCATCCTCCGATATTCTGCTGAGGAACTGACCGGCTTTACGTTCATGGAGATTACCCACCCGGATGATGTATCCACTGATGTTAAACAGACGCGGAAGATGATTGCCGGTGAGATTGAGGAGTTTGGCCACGACAAGCGGTACATCCGGAAGGATGGCAGCATCGCATGGGTGCACCTCTCGGTGCGGCTTTTGAAGGATAAAAATGGCAAGCCCCTTTTTCTCCTACCGATGATGGAGGACATCACCGAGCATAAGCGGGCTGAGGAAGCGCTCCGGGAGAGCGAGGCGCGGTTCAGGGGTGTTTCTGAACGAAGTTCGGATTTGATACTGCTTATTGATGAACGAGGAAGAGCCACCTATGTCTCCCCATCTGTTGAGAGAATTCTGGGATATATTCCCGGGGAGATCGTGGGGAAAATGCCGGAAGACTTCATGAATCCTGAGGATATCTCCATCGTGCGGGAAGACATTAATAAAATTATTTCCGGAGAACGTGTTGGCGGGATTATTATTACACATCTCAAAAAAAAAAGCGGCGAGTATGCTATCACGGAGAGTACTGCCACCCCCATCATAACGGAAAACAGGATTTCCGGAAAGGTGATAGCACGGGACATCACCGACCGGAAAAAAGCAGAAGCGGCACTGCGGGAGAGCGAGGCGCGGTACCACACTATTCTCGATAATATGCAGGACGCATATGTCCGGGCAGATGCAAAAGGGCATATTATCATGGCAAGCCCCTCGGCAGCCCGTCTCTTCCATTATGATTCGGTGAATGACCTGATCGGGCTCCCTGCTGAGTCCCTGTACGGTCGCCCTGACGAACGGCAGAAGATTTTCAGTATCCTGAAGAAACAGGGCGAAGTTCAGGATTTTATCTGCGAAGGGGTGAGAAATGACGGCACCAGTTTCTGGGCGTCAATAAATGTTCAATTTACAGTCGATAGTAATGGGAATGTTACCGGCACCGATGGATTTATCCGGGACATCACCGAACGCAAGCAGGCAGAAGAAGAGATCCGGACACTCAACCGCAACCTTGAGCGGCGCGTAGATGAGCGGACGTGCCAGTTCCAGGAGAGCGAGGAGAGGTTCCGCACCATCTTCCACAGCGCCAGCGACGCGATCCAGATCCATGAGATCGGATCGGACTATATCCCGGGTAAATTCATCGATGTCAATGATGTTGCCTGCCGTATGCTGATGATGTCTCGCGAGGAGATTCTCAAGCACTCCCCTCTCGACTTTGCGACGGACTATCACAACCCGCCACTCCCGGAGATCCTCCATCTCTATGCAACCAAAGGGAACGCCATCTTTGAAACCGGGCACCGGAGGAGCGACGGGATCATTGTGCCGGTCGAGATCCATTCCCATATCATCAACCTTCTGGGTAGGACCGT
>JAPKXV010000346.1 GCA_026394635.1 Methanoregula sp.
ACGGCAATTACTACCTGCCCCTTGCGACTACCGAGGGGGCTCTTGTCGCATCCGTGAACCGGGGGTGCTCCGGGATCACAAAGGCCGGGGGGGCGGAGGTGCGCATTCTCCATGACGGAATGACCCGGGCACCGGTCTTTGCTGTGCGGAGTATTTCACATGCAAAACAGGTTGTGGACTGGGTCATGGGACACATCCCCGAACTCCAGACCGCCGCAGAGAGCACCACAACTCATGGCAAACTCATCGATATTATGCCGTTTGTTGCCGGCACGAGCGTCTTTTTCCGGATGAATTTCGACACGAAGGACGCGATGGGGATGAATATGGTGACAATTGCCAGCGCAAAAGTCGCAGATCTGATCGCGCAGGGTACCGGAGCCCGTCTTGTCGCTCTCTCCGGTAACATGTGCACCGATAAAAAACCCGCGGCGATCAACGGGATCCTGGGCCGGGGCAGGAGCGTGGTGGCAGGAGTCGCGCTCTCGCATGACCTTGTATCCCAGGTGTTCAAGACGGATGCAGCGACCCTCTTTGAAGTGAACTACCGGAAAAATCTGGTCGGGTCTGCCCGCGCAGGATCGATGGGGTTCAACGCCCATGCCGCAAACGTCGTTGCCGCAATGTTCATTGCATGTGGACAGGACGCCGCACATTCTATCGATGGCAGCACGTGCTTAACGACCGTTGACCCGACACCAACGGGCGTGTACGTCGCGGTGACCCTACCATCGCTCCCTGTCGGGACCGTTGGCGGGGGCACCGGGATCACCACACAGCAGGAGTGCCTGAACCTTCTCGGCGTTGCCGGCGGGGGTACACCACCGGGTACCAATGCAAAGAAACTTGCTGAAATTATTGCCTCCGGTGTACTTGCCGGTGAACTTTCACTTCTGGGTGCACTCGCAGCGCAGCACCTTGCACGGGCACACCAGCAGCTCGGGCGCGGCTAAAACCGGAACCATTTCATCATCACCACCGCATCCTCCCCGCTGGAGTAATACTGCGCGAGCCGGAATACATCGCGGTAGCCGAGATTCCGATAGAACTGCTGGGCCCGGGTATTCGACGAACGCACCTCGAGCTGGACGCCGCTCGCGAGCTCCAGCGCGTACTGGTGTTCAATACGGTTGAGCAGTAACCTGCCAATACCACGGTGCTGGTACGATGCCGTCACACCGAGGTTGCAAAGGTGGCCGTATATATTTTCCCCGGTATCCTCAAGACCACCCACCACAAAACCCACCACGCGCCCGTCACAAACCGCTACGAAATAGGTGCTTGGGTAATACGTGAGCGCTTCTAAAAAGATCGCCTGTTCCCACGGGTCGATGAAGAGCTCGTTCTCGACCGCAACGATTGCGGAGAGGTCCAGGGGTGTGGCCCTGCGTATCTGAGCGGGCTGGTACAATGCGATATCCCGGGAGCGGATCATGAGCCGTTTCGTCCTGCGAAAAAATTTGGCAGCTCTTGATACTACCGATGAGCAGATATGGTTTGCGCCCACCAGGATCCGCGCAGCCTGGCCAGCCCGGTCTTAAGAGATGGGAATAATAAGTGTCCGCACCCAAATATCAGAGCACATACATTCCCGTGAGGATTGGTCGTTTTTCATGGTCAGGGTCTATCGATTTGCCGGTGTGCGTCCTGAACGGAGTGCTGCCCCCGCGATCGCAGCAGTGCCGTACGATATCGTCACGGTGGACGAAGCCCGATCGATTATCCAACAGAATCCGTAGAGTTTCCTGCGGGTCAGCCGTGCTGATGCCGATCTCCCCGAAGTCCCCCCCCATGACGACCGGGTGTACCAGCGTGCACGGGATAACTTCCTGCGCTATCTCAAAGACGGCAGTATGCTGAGGGATGCCGCGCCGGGGATGTATCTCTACCGGGTGACGCAGGGGACTGATACGTTTCTCGGGCTCTGCTGCTGCCTCGACGTTGATGATTACCGTACCAATCGGATCCGTCGCCATGAGCAGACCCGGTACGACAAGGAGGTGGACCGGACACGCCAT
>JAPKXV010000388.1 GCA_026394635.1 Methanoregula sp.
GGGATCCGGAAACAGGGTGATTCAGTCTTCCGGATTTCCGTGATACGGACAAAACAGCATTTATACACGATCCATATCAGGACAAAAAAATGAAAAAAAGGGGCGGAAAGCAAGATACAGATGAGCGGTAAAAGGAGAGAACCGGCTAAACCGGATCCGTGAGAACGTACGGGAAATTCCACCTTTTTGCAGGCGGTTCGCGATTTATTAATGGATATCCCTCCACCTCTGAATAGGGGTATGAAGGGCAGGTTCCTGAGGATCGTTTCTCGTACGGAAAGTTCCTGCGAACCCAAACGATAATATATTATGTTGTAAGATGTATCTTACTGATCTGATATGGACGTCGGCATCACCCGGGTTAGTTCAAAGGGCCAGGTTGTCATCCCCTTATCCATGAGAAACACCCTTTCAGTGGGAGAGGAACTGCTCATCATCCGGGATGGGGACCGGTATATCCTCAAACCTCTCGATGAGCTTGAACCGGCATTACGCGAGGATATCCTGTTTGCGGAAAAGACCGAGAAGGCATTCGCGGAATACCGGAAGGGGTCTTTTACGAGAAAGGAAAAAGACGCTTTTTGTGAAGAGCTGGCTTCATGGTGACGGTTGCATACAGCACCGGTTTTGAAAAGACGATCAGAAAAATCAAGGATAATTCCTTAAAAGCGCACGTGAAAGCACAGATCATCAGGATCATCAATAATCCTGAGACCGGAAAACCCATGCGTTATTGCCGGAAAAAAACCCGGGAAGTGTACATTCCTCCGTTCAGGCTCTCCTATTGCTATGACAAGCATGCCGACAGTGTTGTCTTTCTCACCCTCTATCACAAGGATGAACAATAACTCATTTCAACAAGCAATGAATTTTGATAACGAGCGCTCAACCCCCCTTTTTTATCGTGACCATTTTGGCAAAGACGAAACGGGCTGATATCACCGTTCAATCGCTGAAATATCAGTAACACTGCGTTCATTTTCTGCATTTTTTGTACATTCAGTCACGCCGATATTCCCAGGATGCCTATAGGTATATGTCAAAGGGGCCCCCGCGACACGAAGGAAAAAGAGGTTCTCACCGGCCCGGAAGATCGAAGGATGGCGGAGTCATCCCTGTCAAGAGCCGGGTTTTGAAAAGAACCTCTCAAAGAGGTAGAAAAACATGGCAGATTTCGTACAGAGCAACGAAACAAAGAACGCGGTCCGCAACCTTGCGGCCCCGATATCGGACGTGACAACGTTCGATGGTATCGTACAGTCGGTCATCGCCACAAACCCGTTCGAGTGCGTGGACTACATGACCGCAGGAATAAACAACCCCGGGGTTGAGAAGACCCGGGAAGCGTACACGGTACGGCTCGTGTACCAGGACGGGAACGCAAAGACCGTCGGCATCGCGTCCCACCGGTTCAACAGTGTGACCGGCTACACGGTCGGGGTAACCGCCCTGATGGTGGCAGCCGATGTGACAACCGCCCACGCGGGGACACCGGCACATGATGAAGGAGACGACTCGTTCTCCGCAACGGTCCGGTGCCATGACGCGAACGGCGAGCTGTACATGGTGAACTTCAGCCGCAGCCGGGTGACCCTCACGTCCTACTCAGATGATGCAATCCTCGCAAAGGTCGAGACCTGGGCAGATACGGTCGCAGCACTGGCCTGAAGGGATTGCAATGGACAACGAACTCATTATCACCGGGGCATTCCTCGGTGCAGGGCTGCTCGCATATGTGGTCATTCCCGGTCTCCTCGTCATGTGGGACCGGGTGCTCGATCACATCGGCGACAACAACGGCGGGAATCAGGCCCCCAAACAGTAAAAAAGGTATACAGGGGTACCTTATACC
>JAPKXV010000072.1 GCA_026394635.1 Methanoregula sp.
CGATCCGGGGTTGAGTCTCCCGGCCGGTGAACTTCCAGGCGTTGTCCATCAGATTTGTCAGGGCGATTTGCATCAGGTAGGGATCCCCCCGAACAATGACGCCTTCCCGGATGACTACATCAACAACTCTATCGGGGGTGTTCTGCTGAGTTGTCTGAAGAATCTCCCGAACTATCTTACTCAGATCAACCGTTTCATAGTGAAACTCGGACCGGGTCACCCGCGATAATTTCAGCAGGTCGTCGATCAGAAAGCCCATCTTCTGCGTCGCCTTGCGAACACGTTCCAAGTAAGTTTTCCCTGTGTTGTCCAGCGGCTTATCCTGATACTCCTCCATCAGGGCCTGGCTGAATCCGTCGATGCTCCGGAGCGGCGCACGCAGATCGTGGGAGACGGAATAGCTGAAGGCCTCCAGCTCCTTGTTGGCGGTTTCCAGTTGCGCGGTGCGGTCAATCACCCGCTGTTCCAGTTCGGCATTTAATTGTTTTATCTTTTCTTCTGCCCCTTTGCGTTCGGTGATGTCATTAAAAACGGCAACAATTTCACCAGACGGAAGCTTGTATATATAATTTTCTGCCCAGAATGTGAGACGGTCATCCTCATATTGGGAGGATGGATAAAACTCTGATTTCCCCGTTTTCCATACCTGCTGAAAGATCTCAAAAAGACCCAATTGTTTGACCCCCGGAAACACATCACACACACTTTTATCAACAAAATCTGTGTAAACGTGGGTAATCTTTTGCCCGGCTTCATTGAGGTCTGAGATGACAAAATCTTCTCCATCATTAATTGCCTTATAGATCGCCACACCACTGCTCATGTTGTCAAACAGTTCACGGAAGCGTGTTTCACTTATCAGTATTTTTTTCTCTGCATCCAGCTGCTCTAGGAGCTGCTGAGCCATCACCTTCTTTCTTGAATAGACGAGAAATAAAACGACCAGAGAGAATAACAGGGAGGAAGCAGCGCCTATCTCGATAAAACTTCTGAGACCAGAACGAAAAATATCTCGCTGGGTTCTCTCAAAAATGACCGTCCACCCAATGTCCCCAACGGGAACAACGGTGAGATAACTCTTCTCCTGATCTTTCTGCGGATCACTGATTTCGGTATGCTGTTTTTTCCCCTTGAACGTCTGTTCAATGATCGGAAATAATTGATAATCCGCAATACTTTCACGATAAGGAATCTTGTTGCTGTAAAGGATATGCCCCGACCGGTCGATTACGTTAACGTTCGTATCGGGGCTAAAAGGCACCCGCTGGATGGTGTCATCAAGAAAACTAAGTCGTTGGGAGGTTGCGAGTATCCCGATGGGCTTTTCTCGCTCATCGACTATAGGGACGCAAAAGGCTGCCGCCAGGGGGTTGTCCCCGACGATCAATTTAAAGACGGTGGAAATGTAGGGTTTCCAATGAGAACTGATTCCTTTATACCAGTCACGGTACGACAGGTCCTTCCCTATGGCTTCAGGAAATGATGGAAAATTCGCCCAGAGAATGCCGTGTTTATCCGTCACGAAGGTCAGGTCGATCTCGGCATTCTTTTTAAGGTCGAACAGATGCCTGTGAACACCTGCAAGGTCCTTCTTCTTCACGGCAGCAATGAATAGGGGCCTGTGAGCATAGGACTGAAGTATTCCGATGGTTGCTTTGTTATGCTCCGTAATGAGATCAGCGAGGAGATTTGCGGTTGTCTTATCATTAGTCAGGGTATCGTTCCTTATGGTTTCAAGCTGCCGCCAGCCCAGAAAAACGGCAATTCCAAAGATTAAAATGAATAAGCCGATAGCGGTGAACACG
>JAPKXV010000456.1 GCA_026394635.1 Methanoregula sp.
ATCAGGCCTTCAGGCCTGTACCCGACGCCGGTCACCGTCAACCCGCGGTGAAGGAGCCACAGGTCCCGGACGGTCATCTCGTTCTGGGTGAGTGTCCCGGTCTTGTCCGTGCAGATCACGGTCGTGCAGCCAAGGGTTTCAACCGCTGACAGCCGCTTGATTAACGCGTTGCGCCGTGCCATACGTTGCGTGCTCCGTGCAAGCGACAGCGTAACAAGCGGCAGCATCCCCTCCGGCACAAACGCCACGACCATGCCCATGGCAAAGATGAAACTTTCGGCAAGGCTCACCCCGACCAGCACTGCGGCAAGCAGGAAAAAAATAATGCCGATATGGCAGGCAATGATGGTCACCACCTTTGTCGCAAATGCCATTTCCCTCTGCAGCGGGCTGAGCTCTTCCTGAACCAGCTGGGTCAGGTTGGCAATCTTCCCGAATTCGGTTGCCATCCCGGTGGTAATGACAACCGCCTTTCCCGTGCCGGATGTGACACTTGTGCCAGCGAACACCAGATTGGGCATTTCGGCATAGGCAAGGTCAGACTGCAGGATGGCGTCACTTGTCTTTCGTACCGCATGTGATTCTCCGGTAAGGGTTGACTGGTCAATCCGCAGTTCGGAGACCTCGACCAGACGGCCGTCCGCTGAGATGCGGTCTCCTTCGGACAGCAGCAGTACGTCCCCCACAACAAGTTCTTCTGCAAAGATGCGCCGATCCTCCCCGTCACGCAGCACGCGTGCATACGAAGGCAGGAGTTTTCGTAAGGCTTCGGTTGCCTTTTCGGCACGGTACTCCTGCCAGAACGAGAAGACGCCGTTGATGATATTGACCATCCAGATAGCGATGCCGAGCTGGGGCATCTGGGCGATGAAGCCGACCGCACCGCCTACCCAGAGCAGGATCGCCATCAGGTGCGTGAAATTTGAAAAAAACTTTACAATGAGGGGTTTTCCCCTGACCTCGCGGATGACATTACGTCCAGAGCGTTCGAGGCGTATCTTTGCTTCTGCCTCGGTCAGTCCGCCCGAACCCGTGGCAAGGGTCAGGTAGACTTCCGGAACCGGAAGTGTGTGGATGGACGGGTTTTCTTTTGCCCCAACAGGTAGATCGGCTTCACCATTCACATGGGTTCACCCTCAAGATGGGAGAAGTGCTTAAAAGGAGCGTATGAACACTGTGCTTATATCCTTGCTGGGTCGGGCAGCGCGGTATATTCCGGGGAAACCGGAGCTGATCCCTAAGTACTATTCATAGAAGAAATAACGGATTGGGCGTGCGCTGCATTTAAAAAAAAATCACTTCGTAACCGTTGCCTCGAAACCCTTGACCAACCCCATGACAAGGATAATAACCGGCACAATCTCAAGGCGCCCTAACCACATCAGGAGGATGAACACCCATTTGATCACAAAGGGACTTGCCGCCGTAATATAGCCGACACCCAGCCCTACGTTACAGAGCGCTGATACCTGCTCGAAGACCACCTCATCGAGCCGGAACGTGGTAATATACAGGTGCAAGAGAAGGATTGTCGAAAGGAAGATGGTGAGCACATACAGCACAATGACCAGCATATTTTTGGAGATCTCCAGCTCCGAGATCTCTTTTGAGAGGGTTTTCCCCTCATGCCTGAACGGGATGATGACCCTGCTCGAGACAAAGAAGCGCCTGAACCACCATTTCATCCCTTCATAGGCAAGCACGATACGGTTTACCTTGATACCCCCGGCAGTACTGCCGGAAGCACCACCGATCAGCATCATCATCGTTACCACAGAGATCGGGATTGCCGCCCAGAGGTGGGGGTTTGAATTCTGCAACCCCGTCGTGGTAAACCCTGAGATCGCACAGAACGTACCCTCACGGAATGCCTGCCCGAGAGGAAGGTTGTTGAAGATATAGAGGTCAAGGGAGGTGATCGCTGAACCGATGATGGCGATGAGCAGGAGCACCCTGACGACCGTGTCCTTAAACATCGCGGTGATCTTCCCATGGTACATCAGGAAATAGATCTTAAAAGGCATTGCACCCGCCAGCATGACCGGTATCAGGAGCAGTTCCAGCACCGGGTTGTTGTAGTATGACATGCCTGCATCATGGATTGAAAAACCTCCGGTGGCGAGGGCGACCATCACAAGGTTGAGCGAGTCCCAGAGAGGGGTACCGGAGAGCATGACAAGCCCGGTGAAAACAAAGGTTAAAAAAAGGTAGATCACCCACATGCGCCGTCCTGTCGAGACCACGTTGGGCATCAGTTCCTCAGACCTTCCTTCGGACCGGTAGAGCCGGAAGAGCGTGACCCGTGTTTTCCTGCGCAGGGAGATCCCGAATGCGATGATCCCGATCCCGCCAATCCACTGGGTAAACGATCTCCAGAAAAGCAGGGTGTTGGGCGTGGTGTCAACGGACGTGATCATCGTAAAGCCGGTCCCGGTCCATCCCGACATCGCCTCAAAAACGCTGTCCGTGTAGGGCATATGGATCCCGAAAAAAAACGGGAGTGCGCCAACGAGCGCAATGGCAAACCATGAGAGTGCGACTGCGACGAGGGTGACCGAGACCGGGGGGGTGTAATCGGTCCGGTGAATGCGGGTGAGCAGGTAGCCGAAGACAACGAACGCCACAGGCGCCGATGCCATGGGGATGAGCATGTTCCATTCAGAGAAGATAATGAGCACTACAAACGGGAGAAGGGATGCGACGCCTAAAAATTCAAAGACCATGCCCATGTCATGGGCCATCGCGGCAAGGTGCTCGATCCGCTTCATGTATGAAAAGGGGGTTTGTTCGCCCCACCTGTTATGGGTATCGTTTACTACGATGAGTCATGCCGGTTGAAATTGCCTGACATATCTATTAATTGGTACATTGACCACCTATGATCATCTATGGGTCAGTTCCGGGCCGATCTGGTCCCCTTTGTGATCATGATGGCGATACTGGTTGCCACGCTGGTCATATTCTGGAAACTGCTCGATGTGGTGGTCCTTGCCATCTCGATTGCTGTAGTAATTTTCCCCCTCCACACCTATTGTATGAGATATACCAACCGCTATCTTTCGGCGGCCCTCATCACGATTTTTGTATTTGTCGTTCTTGTTGCTACCGCCATCCTCTGCATCTCCATTCTCTCAGGGAACAGCAGCACGCTGCAGGAGGTCGTAGATACCATCGAACGCTGGGTGCAGAACCCCTCAACCGATCCCCGGGTTTTCGGGCTCCCTGTTGAGCGGGTGCAGGTTTCCACATGGCTTGAACAGTCAAAATCGATCTTTTTCCGGTACTGGACTATGCTTTTTTCCGATATTACAACGATTGCCCTCAAGATCATCATTTTCTTCGGTTCGCTCTATGTGCTTCTGGTCCATGGGGAACAGTTAAAGAAGCGGATCATGGCAGGGATACCGGAGTCGATCCGTGTACGAGTGCAGAAGATGGATGACGGGATCGTGGATACGCTGTACGCGATCTACGTTGTCCATATAGGAATTGCTGCCCTTACCTTTGTCATCGCAATTCCCTTCTTCTGGTTCCTCGGGTACGGGAATATCCTCTTCTACTCGTTTTTGTGTGCCTTCTGCGAACTGATCCCGGTCCTTGGGTCATCAATCGTCTTTATCTTCCTTGGTACCTACGCCCTTTCGATCGGTGATATCAACGGTGTGCTCATCCTCTTCTTTTTTGGGTACATCGGTGTTTCTGCCCTTCCCGAGATTTACGTGCGCCCGGTTCTCATGGGGAGGCGGGTAAAGTTACATCCTCTCCTGATGCTGATCGGGTTCTTTGGCGGGGTGATCACGATGGGGATGGCAGGCTTTGTGCTCGGTCCGGTCTTTATCGTGCTCCTGTTCAACGGGTACAAGATATTTATCGAGGAGCGAAAGGATACCGGGGAACCGTCACAGGACAATAACCCCGCATAATTTTGCACCATGCTGACAAAAGGAACTGGTGGATCTTCAATTCATCCACAGATTAAGAGACCCGATAAACCGGAAAACCAATCGGCGATATGCGCCTGCTTGGGTTGTAGTGAACCGGCTCCACAATGACAGCGGCAATCTATTAACAGTTCCCTATCATATATTCCGGGCACGCGAGGGTTGCCGAGCCCGGTCAAAGGCGCTGGATTTAGGGTCCAGTCTCGAAGGAGTTCGCCGGTTCGAATCCGGCCCCTCGCATTTTGGGACTGGATGAAGTATCATCAGGGTTTTTTGCTTTGGGATCCATGAGATCTTTTAGCCGGATTGCTTTCTTGGCAGGAGAATTATATCATGACCGGTCAGTACCATGAGCATAAAAAACCCTGAACGGCGACGGGCATACCTGTCGATGTGCATGTCGGCGGTCTTGCTGTCCGCTGCACCGCCATCTCCCTATACTGCTTATGCACAACCGCAATGATCGCGGCATCCATCTTCTTATCAATAGAGTGTTGGACAGAACAATTATTGACCTATCGCAGCCTCAAAAGAGGCAAAGATTGGTCTATCGAGGAATTGGCTGTGGTTATTTGCTCCGGTTGTCGCAAACAACCAGTTGAGAAAACCCACGGCATGCATACGGGATACGCTTTGCCTGCGACCCTGCACTCCCGGTCAATGGCGACGTGACCGGTACACCGCTGCAAGCAGGACCGCAGTCACCCCTGAAAGCAGGGTTGCCGGCACCAGTCCTGCTGCCTGCTTTTCGGAGATTGGAGACACGGGCTTGAGCACGAGATTGACCGCCCGGGTCTGGTTCGCGACCACGTTCACCGGTTGCTCCTGTGGGGTATAGCCGGCAGTGGAGACATTAAGCGTGTGGTTGCCCGCGGGGATGTTGGGGATGGTAACCGGAGAGATGCCGGCATCTGCACCGTCAAGGGTGACGCGGGCACCGGCCGGGCTCGTGGAGATCGCAAGCCCGCCGGTCTCCGGCTCAAGGCTCGCCGTAACCTCTGAAACCGATCCGGATCCCACCTTCACCAGAGTGAAAAATTTATGGTACCCGAACCGCGAGAATGTCACGTTATACGTGCCGGGTTCAAGTCCAACGAGTGTCAGCGGAGTTTTCCCCTTGTATTCATTGTTGATGACCAGCGAAGTTTCATTCGGGAATGAAGAAAGGACCATGGTTCCCGGTATCATGGGCGTGGTGAGGGCAATCCCGGGTAGACCGAGACTGACCGCGATCGTGCTGTAATCGACCCCGCTCAGGTGGGAGAGGTCATTTGGCCCGTTGACGACCCAGACCGTATATGTCCCGGTATCGAGCCGGCCTCCGATCGAGTTCGTGTCCCATTTGTACACCCAGTGATCGTTGCTGTCGACATTCACCCGGGTAAAATGCCCCTCATCCGCACGGGCATAGATATTGTCCAGCGCAACTCCATGTACCGGAAGGTTGGGCCCGGTTAAAAAGAGCCAGATCGTAGAGCTCCCGTACGAGTAGCCCTGGAGGGGGATGGTATCACCAATGTATGCCTGGATACTTCCCGATGCAGCGGCGCCACCTGCCAGAAGAAGGCACCCGATCAGGATGATTCCGGCGAGTCTGACGGTGTAGAGGATCTTCATAGACAATCATCATGCTGATTCGTTTAAAAACGATTTGGATTTTTGCATTTGTTTGTTTTTTAAACCAAGGCTCTGTTGAAAACCTTATTTTAAGTATTCAGTCTCTCAACTTTTTCCACAGATATCACATCCCGGGGGATGCGGCAGCGGTGGGGGCGAAGGCAAGTGCCGAAGCCCTCAAGAGCGTTAAGAAAAATATTTTCTAAGCATTTCAACAAAGCCAAAACCAGAAGTAATTGAAAGATCGCTCGCTTCAGTGAGGGAAGGGGAAGATCGGACCTCACTGGCACAAAAGCCGGGCCAAATGAGTTACGGTGACCCGGA
>JAPKXV010000265.1:0-5524 GCA_026394635.1 Methanoregula sp.
TGCGAGAGCGCGACTCCTGCCACCACGCTCCTGCCCCGGCCCAGGATCCCGTTGATCGCCGCGGGTTTTTTATCGGTGCACATGTTACCGGAGAGCGCGACAAGACGGGCTCCGGTACCCTGCGCGATCTCCTCGGCAACTTTTGCGCTGGCAATTGTCACCATATTCATCCCCATCGCATCCTTGGTGTCGAAATTCATCCGGAAAAAGACGCTCGTGCCGGCAACAAACGGCATAATATCTATGAGTTTGCCATGAGATGTGGTGCTCTCTGCGGCAGTCCGGAGTTCAGGGATATGTCCACAAACCCAGTCCACAACCTGTTTTGCATGTGAAATGCTCCGCGCAGCAAAGACCGGTGCCCGGGTCATGCCGTCGTGGAGGATGCGCACCTCCGCCCCTCCGGCCCTTGTGATCGCATTGCACCCCCGGTTCACGGATGCGACAAGAGCCCCCTCGGTAGTCGCAAGGGGCAGGTAGTAATTGCCGTGGGCGTATTCACCATTTACCAGCAGTGGTCCCGCGATACCAACCGGAACCTGCACCGTACCGATCATATTCTCGCAGTTCCGTTTTACCACCCGCTCGACATCGATGGAAAAAATACCGAGATTGTCCAGGGTTGTCCCGGTCTCTGATTCGATGAACCCCCGCCGTATCCGGATTGCGTCTACAGCGGGGACTTCTTTTTCCAGATCGTAGAGTTTTAATGATCCGTCTTTGAGCCGCGAAAGGATCACCGTTTCACTGTTGTTTTTCAATGCAGCACCGCCTTCCTCCCTGATCGGACGGCGCCCGGCATCATCAGCCATGAATAATGGTAGCACGTATAGCTACATGATGGTTGGTGATCGGGAGAAGGCCGAGCAGTGGTGCCTTCGGGTTCCTGCCGGTAAAGGTGAAGATGCGCGGCAGGCGCTCATACGGGAGACTGCACTCGACAGGGCGTTCAAACCCCGGCGTGATGGGGGGGATCTTCTCCTGCCCATTATCGAATGGCGCGAAGGTGCTGACCGGTGTCCATTTGATTCCAACCCGGACCGTCCTTTGCTCCCGCGACACGAGCTGATCGGGGGGATTGCCGTAATGCAGGAGCGCGACGTTGACGGAGCAACACGGATCCTTGCATCGCGTCCCTCCCTTCACACGGTGCTGTTTGCAACCAGCGAAGTCGGGGGAGAGCACCGCACCCGCAGCTTTGAAGTCCTTGCAGGCACCCCGACTACGCGGACAGAATGTAGAGAGTACGGGCACCGGTTCGAAGTCGATCTTACCAGCGCCTACTTTTCTGCGCGACTCGCAACCGAACGACATCGCATCGCGACGCTCATCGGAAACGGTGAAACCGTGCTCGACATGTTTGCCGGTGTCGGTCCTTTTGCCATCTCATTTTCAGACCGTGCACGGCTTGTTGTAGCAGCCGATATCAACCCGCATGCAATCGACCTGATGCTCGAAAATATCGCACGGAATCACACCCGTTTGGTCCTTCCGGTTCTTGCAGATGCCCGGCATCTTGCAGACTGCATCCCATGGCAGTTCGACAGGATCATCATGAACCTGCCAAAGTCCGGCGAATTGTTCCTGCCAGTTGCGTTCAGGCTCTGTAAAAACGGGGGAAAAATCCATTTCTACGCGCTCGTTTCAAAGGAAGGGGAGCACCGTGACCTGATCGAAAAACTTGGTGGCGGAATTATCGATGAGCAGGTGGTCCGGTCGTATTCACCAGCCCAGTGGCATGCGGTGTACGATATCAAGAAAAAAGAGTAAGATCGGTTATTCTACGGGAACAAACTTCGTGCCATAGTGGATGACGCCGCTCTCTCCATCAGTCGCGATCCTGCGGAACGCCCTCTTCACCCGCATCCCGATCTTCACTTCATCAGGTCTGCATACAACCTGTGCGGTCATCCTCGGCCCTTCATCTAGCTCGACAATCGCCAGCACGTACGGGGTAAGCTTCTCGAACTGCTCGCTTGCTGTGTGGATAACGGTATACGTAACAACGGTGCCGGTACCGGCAAATTTGTAGTCAGCAATCTTCCCGCTCCTGCGACAGTCCGGGCAGAACGAACGTGGCGGGAAAAAGTGCCTGCCGCATGTCTCACATTTCGTGCCCAGCATGTTGTACCGATGCGGGATCTTTCTCCAGAACCGTGCGACAGACATATCAGGCCCTCCCGAAGATATGCACGGCGACCGTTGCTCCGGTGCCGCCCACGTTATGGGTCATCCCGATCTTCGCGCCATCGATCTGGCGTTTGCCCGCTTCGCCGCGGAGCTGCTGGACGACCTCGAAGACCTGCTTGATGCCCGTCGCACCGACCGGGTGTCCGCAGGCTTTGAGCCCGCCGCTGGTGTTGACCGGGATCGTCCCGTTGAGCGCGGTCTCCCCATCAGCGGTGAACTTTCCCGCCTCGCCTTTTTTGCAGAACCCAAGGTCCTCTATCGCACAGATCTCGGCGATCGAGAAGCAGTCGTGCACCTCGACCAGATCGATATCCTTGTGCGTGCACCGCGCCATCTTCAGCGCCCACTTTCCTGCCACAACGCTGGCATCGAGCGTCGAGATATCACGCCGGTCATGAAGCGTAATCGTATCGCTTGCCTGTGCGCTTGCCAGCACTTTGATCGGCGTGTCCGTGAATTCACGGGCGCGTTCGAGAGGAGCTACTATCACGGCAGCAGCACCGTCTGTAATAGGGGAGCAGTCAAACAGGCGCAGCGGTTCAGCAACCATCGGGGATTTCAGTACGGTATCGATCGTGATCTCCTGCTGGAACTGGGCGATCGGGTTGCGTGCCCCATTGTAATGGTTCTTGACGGCGACCAAAGCGAGCTGCTCGCGGGTGAGCGGGTAGCGGTGCATATAATCGGTCGCGATCATCGCGTAAAGCCCGGGAAAAGTTGCGCCTACAAACCCTTCCCACTCCCGGTCTGCTGCTCCGGTGAGGGTGTCGGTGCTGGCACCGGGTTCTACATCGGTCATCTTCTCGACACCTGCGGCAACGACGATGTCCTCCATCCCGCTTGCAACTGCGATGACCGCCTGCCGGAATGCGAGTCCCCCCGAGGCACAGGCAGCCTCGACTCTCGTAGATGGCATATGATGCGTTGCCAACCCGGCATAGTCAGCGATAAGCGCACCGATATGCTCCTGCTCGATGAACCTGCCGGCACTCATGTTGCCCACATACATCGCGTCGATCTTTTCACCCGACAGATGCGCATCCTCGAGCGCGAGTGCTCCTGCCTCTACAAAAAGGTCGCGGAAGGAACTGCTCCACTTCTCGCCGAACGTGGTGCACCCGGCTCCGATAACGGCAACGTCTCTCATGACTGCATCACGATCTTACCCTTGTGTCTGGCATACTGTGCATAATCAAGGTAAATGGGATTTTTCAGCAGCGCCTCAACCGACGGCGCAGCATTGCGGTTAAATGCTTTACTGTCAATCGCATCCGTCACCTCAATATCGAATGCATCGCTCCCGGCACCTGAGCCGAACGAAGCGACAAAGATACGGTCACCCGGCTTTGCGATGTCAAGGGTTGCGGCAAGCCCGATGGGGGAGGCACCCGAATAGGTATTCCCAAGTCGCGGTACTACAAGGCCCGGTTTTATCTGTTCTGCGGAAAACCCGAGCGTCTTTGCCACTTTCTGCGGGAACTTTGCATTGGGCTGGTGGAAGACTGCGTAATCGTAATCTTTTGCGGTTTTTTTCACCTGCTCAAACATCAGCCGGCTTGCCCCTTCCACATGCTTGAAGTAACCGGGGTCACCGGTGAAACGGCCGCCGTGGCGTGGGTAGTCCTGCCCCTCGCGGCGCCAGAAATCCGGTGTATCTGTTGTAAACGAACAGGTATGGTTGAGAACCGCAATCGGGTCGTCCCGGCCGATGATGAATGCAGCGCCGCCCGCTGCAGCGGTATACTCCAGCGCATCGCTTGGTGCACCCTGTGCAACATCGGACCCGATTGCAAGACCGTAGGTGATCATCCCGCTTGCAACCATACCCATGCAGGTCTGGATGGCTGCAGTCCCCGCGTTGCATGCAAGCTCGCAGTCAGCCGCCGTCATGTGAGGCGTCGCGCCGATCGCTTCACCAACCGTACAGGCAGTCGGTTTTACCGCATAAGGGTGTGACTCGCTCCCCACATACACTGCGCCGATCTCTTCCGGGTCGACAGCCCGACGTGCAAGTGCGTTTCGTGCTGCTTCGACGGCAATAGTCGCCGTGTCCTCATCCATGTCCGGGACAGACTTCTCAAACACGCCGAGTCCCCCGGAGATATCTGCGGCGTTGGCGCCCCACACCCGCGCGATCTCCTCTACCCTGATACGGTATCTCGGTATATAGACACCGTAGGTAATGATGCCTACCATTCTTTATCCCTCAATGAACTCACAATTTTGTCGATTTCCATACCTGTGCACATGACCGTGATACGGTCACGCTCTGCCATCTTCTCCACGATCGGGTGGACATCAGGGGCTTCTATACCCTGCAGCACAACGCAGCGGGGCTTAAACGGCGTGACCCGGATTGCCACCATCGGGGACTTCCCGGTCGAGACGTTGGTAAAGACCAGCGCCCGTTCCGTGCTCCATCCGTAGATGCGGTTGAACTCGTTGCTCGAAAGCTGGAGGATTGCATTTAAGCTGTTGATCACGGTGTACCCATGGATCATCTGTTCCGCAGATCCACAGAGCAGTGTGCACCCGATCGCTTCCGCAAATTGCATGAGCTGAACCGGGGAGGCATATTCGTGCATGTCATAAATGACGCCATCGTCCATGCCGGCATACAGCATCGAGGAAAACTGCTGGATATGTCTCCCGCCGGATTCCTCATCAATGCCAAGGATTGCGTCCACGATCTTGCCGACAATGGCCGTGCCGGGGCTTTTTCTCCTGCCGCCCTCATAATCGCTGATGACGGAGGGGGAGACTCCAAGGCGTTCCGACAGGACGCCGGGAGCGATCTCGAAACTTACGCGCCATTTTTTCAGCGCCTGCCCCGGTGAGTCCGAAAGCGTGATCTCGCCCGCCATCTTTTCAGCGAGCTGGCTTCGCATACCGGATTTCATGCTGTATAACAACGATGCATCTCATTAAATAATTAACGAAGTCATGTTCGACAGTGAACGAATCACGACGAGAGACGTTCTGAAGAGCAACTCATAAATAATAAGCATCCCAATTTTGATAAGCATGATACCCGCTGAAGATCTTCAGTGTCTTAAAGCGATTGCACTGCGGGGAGGCTGTAAGGGCCCGGTCTTTGTCTCATCGCAAACAATCGGTGAGATGCTTGCGATCAGTCCGCAGACAGCATCCCGAAGATTAAAAGGACTCGAAATGCAGGGTTTTATTACGCGGACGATTGCTGCGGACGGTCAGCATGTCACCCTGACGGGGGCCGGGGAAGAAGAACTCCGGAAGGAATACCAGGAGTACAGCCGGATTTTTGCCGAGCACAACAAGGGCTACGTGCTGGGCGGCACTGTCGTCAGCGGGATTG
>JAPKXV010000265.1:5546-7092 GCA_026394635.1 Methanoregula sp.
AGCGGGATTGGGGAAGGCAAGTATTACATGAGCCTTGGACCCTACAAGCAGCAGTTTTTTGAGCACCTCGGGTTTGAACCGTACCCGGGGACGCTCAATATCCGTCTGTCCCCGTCAAGCCTGCCAATCCGCAAGAAGATCGATGCGCTCGACTGGATCCGGATCAAGGGTTTTTCCACGGATGGCCGGACCTTTGGCGATGCCCGGTGTCTCCCGTGCCGTATCGGTACTATTTCCTGCGGCATTGTGGTCCCCGGCAGGACCCACTACCCTGACGACCTTATCGAAGTGATCGCCCCTGTTGCGCTGCGCCGGAAACTGGGCGTTGAAGATACGGATTCCGTGACGGTTGAGGTGGGGCATTGATCGATAAGGCGCTTGCAGCGCTGCGGGACGGGAAGTTCATCTTGCTCTATGATTTCGATGACCGTGAAGGTGAAACGGATTTTGCAATCCGGTCTGATGCAGTCACACCGCGCCATATTGTGCAGATGCGCAAGGATGGCGGGGGACTGATCTGCACAGCCGTCCACCCTGTAGCTGCCCAGCGTCTCGGGCTGCCGTTTGCCAGCGATGCCCTCAGGGCAATTGCCGTTGCAGAACGGGAAGGTGATATCCCGTACGACCGGAAGAACCACTCCTCGTTTTCGCTCTGGGTGAACCACCGCGACACCTTCACGGGTATCACCGACCGTGACCGGGCGCTGACGGTCAACGCGATTGCCGAGCAGGTGAAACGGTCACTCAACGGTGGCAACGTGAGCTTCCACGAAACATTCCGCACCCCGGGGCACATGGCGCTCCTGAGGGGAGCCGACGGGCTGCTTGATGTCCGGAAAGGCCAGACCGAGCTCTCGATTGCCATGGCCGATATGGCAGAAATCACCCCCTCGGTTACGATCTGCGAAATGCTTGACGATGAATCCGGCTATGCCCTTTCAAAAGCGGATGCGAAGCTCTACGCCCGGAAGCACGGGCTCGTGTTTGTCGAAGGACCGGAAGTGATGGACCGGTGGATGAAGGGGAAACACAGTGCGTAAAACCCGTCCCTTTCTTTAATTTTATAAAGGAGCCCGGCTCCCTGGTATTTACGTTGCTGGAGAATGAAAAAAGAAATTAAATTTTGATCTGCGCCAGCGCTTCGTATACCATTTTCCGGAATGTGACTGGATCAAGTGACGGATAGTGTTCCTTGATCCGGGCAGCATCGGAAGATGTACCTGCAGTGAGCGCTTCAATACGGTCAAGGGTGGATCGCGCTGCATCCAGCACCCACAGATCGCGGGTCTCGCGATCTACAACGGTGATTGACTCAACCCGGATCGAGACGGTAAATGCTCCGTCCGGCTTCTGGTACAGGTTGGGCTTTCCAACAACCGCAACAAACGCCGGTGTCTCGATCTTTGCCAGCTGCTGCATCGCCTCGGGCTGGTAGCTACCGGCCATAATAAAAGAGGGCCCGGTCGGGTCCACAACCCTGCCGCGATAGAAGATGTTCTGGTCACCCTGCCGCTGTTTCTCGGTGAGCGTGCCTACCAGAAAGACC
>JAPKXV010000210.1 GCA_026394635.1 Methanoregula sp.
CAAATGTGGGGCTCTTCTCATCTGCGCCGTCCTTGAAATCGTACCGGCATTCACGCAACTCACTGGCAAATACCCGCCGCGCCGGCTCCCGCTCGAATCCGCCCTCTTTCCTCATGGGTGATGAAGTCCCTCCATTGCTCATGCCGCACCCCCGGCCCGGTTGAGCAATGCAGTATGTTCACCGGGCTCAACCTTCAACCGTTCACATGCCCTGACCAGCAGGCGGTTGTCGATCTCCCGTCCCTTACACATCACATACCTGCCCAGTATTGCGTCCCGCATGCGGAGGAAGACCTCATCCATGCCAAGAGGATTATTTTCGGCGAGTTCTTTTGCGGCGTCAAGCGTCATACCGGTGAGCGACTCAACGACGTCACGCTGCAGGAGGAGGTTGTGGGTCTTTTTCCCGTCATCCAGCCACCCCTTGATCCGCAGGTCATAGACAAATTTTGGCTGGATTTCATGAACCGGGCAGTAGTTCTGCCGCGAAAGCGCACGGTTGCACCCCTCTACCGGGCAGCGCTTGATGAGACCGGAACCAGGAGCGATATGCACGAGAGTCCCGCGAATATCCGTATCGCCACCGCTTACTGCGATATCACCCTCGTCCGGCATATACGATGCTGTACTCAGGTTCAGGGAGAGCCTCCCATTGAACTCATCGACCTGTGCATAATAAATGGTATACACGGAACCAACAGCGAGCTTCTCTTTACCTGCCTCTCTCCATATAATGAATTTGATGGTGCCGGATTCATCGCCCAGGATTCCTGACTGGAGCATCCGTTCATGCGTAGTCTCCCACTCCTGGACGACTTTTGCCCTTACACTGCCGATGCCGGGTTTCAGTTCCCCGATCTTTACGGCAGACGGGATGAGTGCACGGTCTTCAACAACCGGTTTGATTGCCGTGCCGGAGTGAATCTTTAGGTTTGCGACACCTTTGTACTCATCCACGACCGCGGACTCAATACGGTACCATGACCCTTCCGTCATCTTCGGAGCATTTGCCTTTGACCAGGCTACGAACCGGATCGCACCGGTAGCATCCGCGATGATACCGCTCTGGGCTATAGCCGGAGAGGGGGGCGACAGGATTCCTACTACCTTTCCCTCAATGGTCACCCATTCGCCCGGAGCAATTTCAGAGATTGGTCGCTCCTCCTTTGCACCGGCACTTCCGCTGCCACCAGCGCTCGTGCCAAAACCGGGAAGGTTTAGTTCCTTAGCAAGTTCATTGGTAACGCTGCGTTCCGCTTCAGCGGGCTGGACACCGAACTCATCTACAAGCCGGCGCAGTTTTACTTCGATCTTCTTTGTATCAACATTCTGTCCTTTCTGGCTGAATCTTACGGAGATTCTTTCTGCTGCCTGGGAAAAATCCATACGTTATACATCTCCGGTTATCCATCGTTTCTTATCATGTCTTAATGTTACGGAGTGTGTGGTGCGAAAGTGAATATTCTATGAAATTTATGGAGATATGGTGAGGTTTATGATACACGGTGCCGAACAATAGGATATGGAATTAACAGCAGACAGTACAATCTATGATCTTCTGAAGGCAAAACCCGACGCAGCGGAAGCATTATTCAAGTTTGGGATGGGGTGTGTTGGTTGCGCGATCGCCCGTGGTGAGACCATCCGCGAGGCAGCTGAAGCGCATGGCATCCCCCTCCCCGAACTCCTTAAAGCGATTGGAATCAAAGAGTGATTGCCCCCACTCTTCTCAAATGTGCTCCTGAAGTTGTGCGTAATAAAAGAGTAATAATTCAGAGGCTCCTTTTTTTCAGAGTCAAAAAGCGCACAAGTTCATCTTTTAAAGCATCCGGGTGCTGCTTCAGGTACTCTGCAACTTCAGGTTCATGGAGGAGTGTGCATTGGCTGCAGTTCCAGACGTTCCTTTTGTTGGAACTCTCTACCCACTGCCCCAGCGACTCATCTCTGCAGGGATAGAGGGGGCAGTAACAGAAATCGCACCGCTGTCCGGCAAAGTGGCAGGGGTAGTAGGGACAGTCCTCCGGGGTCCAGTTTATCCAGTGCTCGCCTTTGAACCTGCTGAATATGAAGAACGAGGGACGGTTCCGTTGTGTAGCCACCCCAAACCGTTTGAGCGCCTCCGGGATGCCGTACCGGACTGCGGAATAGACCCGCTTTCCGGTTTCCGTGAACCTGCCGGCATCCCGCTGCCCCGCCTGTCCTTCGCATGCTGCGATTATCGCATCGGTATGAGTGCCGGATATGCCGTTTTTAAACCCATTCAGTGCCTCCGATCCCGCTTTGGTGGCGACCATGATCATTTCCCGGAGCTCCCCGTCGCTCATCCCCTGACTGCTGCAGGTGAGGATGTTGATGGTGGTAAAATCCCCGCCTGTGCCCGATCGGATTCCTGCCGTGATAAAAACGGTAATGAAGTCATACTGCAGGACGCAGAGGTTCTGAATGGGAACCGGAGTGATCAGCCCCACATAATCCCTGCCAAGGCCGGCACGAGCTGCTACGATCTCCAGCTCCTTTTCCGGAGTAGTGCCTGCCCGTTCAGGAGAGATGCTATGATAGAAGATGGTGGAGACAGAACGAATGTCTCCGGAGATCACCGTGCCTGTGGCGCGAAAAGACCCGCGAATAAAAAGTGTGTTGTTTTCAATATAGTATCTCATGAAACGTTGTCGGTTCACCCTGCTGGTCAGGCAACCGAATAGCGGACCCGGTCTTTAAGTTCCTGTTGCTTTCCGGCGTTCCACCCGGAGACATCCTGCAGGTAACCGGTAACCCTGCTGATCTGGACGACGTCGTGGGAGCCGCATTCCGGGCAGACTGCCTGGTTGCAGAGCGGGCAGAACTCGATCCCGGAAATCATCTCATGGGAGCAGTGGCAGTGGTCAAGCGGGCACATAATGGCAAGGTGGGTTTCCCCGCAGTTCGGGCAGGGGGCAGAGTCAACGATAAGGTGGCACGTATGGCACTTGTATTTGCGCTCTTTTTCTGGAATATCTTCGACCTTTTTGTATTTTTTTGCCAGATCCTTTTGCTCTGCGCTCCAATCCATACTACTACATCGCCGGAGTCATTAATAAACTTTTAGAACGTGCAGTGAATCTAATATCGAATTCGCGTTACAGAAAGGAGCGTGCGTGCAGATCCGGTCACAAAATGAGGGTTGTTTATATATGAAGGCGCGCACGAACCGTCGTGATAGAGAATTTATTATGCAGCACCAGTCAGGGGACTAAAAAAAATCCAGTCTCTGGTTATGGCAACTCTTTACAATGTCGGGAAAACTCCGCTGCCGCGTAGGCGGGATTGCCGGATTCATAGATTGCCCTGCCGACAATAATGCCATCGACAACGCTGGTAATTGCCTGCAGGTCTCCTCCCTGTGCTCCAACACCCGGCGCGTAAATCTTCTTCTCTCCGACAACCGCTCGCAGCTTTTTTGCACGCTCCGGTCGCGTGGCAGGGGCAATGATGCCGTCAGCCCCGCATACAAGCGCCACCTGTGCGAGCCGCTCTGCAATGCCACCATGGAAAAACTCTGTGGCGCCGGGATGGCTCATCTCCGCAACGACATAGCACTCCCCGTTGTTTTTATGGGCGCTGTCAACGCACGCCTGCACCGCATCCCTTCCTGTGAACGCATGGCAGATGATCGATGAGAATCCCGCGGCAAAGACCTGATCCGCAATGAGACGGTTCGTATTCGGGATGTCTGCGACCTTGAAATCAGCGATAAGCGGTAGCCCGAACCGCGCAATATCGTGGGCGATTCCCAACCCCGCTTTGAGGACGAGCGGGTACCCGATCTTGATCGCGTCGATATGGGGTGCGCAGGCACGGGCGATCGTGACTGCACGCTCTTTATCAGTAACATCCAGCGCGAGGATCAGATCAGCCATGGTGCATCCGCTCCAACACTGCAGCAACCAGCAGCGGCAACGTGATTGTGGCGTCGCCATATACGGTCACTGCCTGTGCCTCCTCCGTGATCTTGCCCCACGAACGTGCCTCGTCAAGTGTTGCGCCCGAAAGCCCCCCGAGGTCCGGACGGTCTCCGGTGAGTTGAACCGCGTAGTCAAAGCCGTTGGGCGTCATGAGCATGCTCTGGAGGATGAAATTCTTGGGAACTCCACCCCCCACCAGCAGTGCACCGGCTTTTTGTGCGGTGAAACACCTGTCCATCAGTGCCGGCATATCCGCGAACGCATCGACCGTCACATTATTTGTCTGGGAGAAGAGCCAGTACTGGAGCCCGACCATCGAATCCTGCACCGCTGGGCAGTATACAGGGATCTTTTTTATTGCAGCGGTATGGAGGATCCCGCTCTTCGTTCGTGTACCAATGTGATTGAGGAGATCGGATATGGAGATGGTGCTGTCAGGTTCAAGCTCGGAAAAGACGTTCTGCATGAACTCCTCGAAGTGCTCGAACGCCTTATTGGGGAGGTAGACATCATAGATGCGGTTGATCTCTTCGTGCCGGAGCTCGACATCATCACAAAATGCGGTGCCATGAAAATGCCGGCACCCGATTGCTTCTATGATATCGTGGGTGAGGTTTGCACCAGTCGAGACGAGCACATCAATGTGCCCCCCCTCCACGAGATCGCTCACGACACCGCCCATACCTGCGGGCACCATCGCACCGGCAAGCCCGAAGAACTTTGTTGTGTTTTTTTCCCGGAGCATTGCCTCGTAAATTCCGGCTGCCCGGGAGAGCGCACCCCCGTTATACGCGCCTGCCTCTCCCATTGCACTGACCAGCTCGCCGACGGTCATCTTCGGTTTGAGGTGCATCTGGGTGACAGGCTCACTGCATTCCTTTCCCATGGGTATTCCTCATTCCTGCATGAAATTTGGTGGTGCAAGGTGATAACATTGTGTCAGTCTGAAACCCCCCGGCATAACGGCTTTGCCAGATGCCTCCGGGCAGTGGGGGGGACCTCGTACCATCTGGTTTTAAGGGTACGGGGAATTTCCGTTACCTCTGGATCTTTTACATGCGCCCCGCACTTTTTACATTTGTGGCCCTTGCCTGTGCCATCGCTCGTCATGCGTTTGTTGCACGCGGTGCAGAGCGGCGGGCGTGACATGGCGGACCGTGCAAGGGACAATACCCTCACCTTCTCCAGATTGATGCTCCCTTTCTTGAAACTCCCGCATGCAATCACCGCATCGCCCGGCACAAGTGCACGGACGATCTGCCGGAAATTTTTCGTGGGCTCGTATGCCATACACCGCACGCAGGAACCCGCATCGCTTATCGTAAACGAGACGTGCCCTCCGGTGCCGGTTTCTGGTGCATCCATGACAACGCCCGGCACCCGGTACGAGAGCCCCTCGCGCAACACACCCGCCCTTCCTGCGATGAGGTGAGCATCCGTACCCTGGTTCGTCACCCAGATCTGTTCGAGACCGGGATTTTCGGATTCAACCATCGACCGGGCCATCATCACCCAAGCCGGGCTCTCGCCCCGGATGCCAAACAGCACCGGGTCGGGTGTATGCGGTACGCATACCACGAGATCGTTCTCCTCATCCACGGTGTCCCACGTATGCGGAAATGTCGCCTCTTCTGCGGCAAACAGGCTTTCACGATTTACGTCGCGGAGTGTGCCCCACTGCTCCGGATGACGGTATGTCAGAATCTCGTACGTTGCATCTGATAATTCGCTTGCTACCGCAGCGGTTGCGCCAATCAGACCCCGGCTGTTTTTGTAACCACGGTACTGTGCACCTGCAGAATCAAGAATCTCTACTGCCTCATCGATCTCACAGAAATCCCTCACAGCCTTCCAGTAAATTGCAGGATCCGGGGGATCTTTTACAACAACAACGCCGGGATTCGTGTTCTCGCACGCAAAATCGGCCAGTTCCTCGACAGTGTGGCAGGCGATATCGAACGCGGTGGTGCAGTCGCCATCAGCACGGAGCGCAATTGCCGCGTTGCCCCGTGTTTTGTAGGTCACGTTCGGGTTGAGCCGGATGAGCCGGGCCTCGCATACCCGCATCCCCCTCCTGATCAGGCGCCGGGCGAGTACCGCCCCGAGGTATGTAGTGCACATCCCCTGAGGAGAATCCGTGTCATCGATCCCGATCAGCATATCTATATTAATATATGCAGAGGCTCTATCCATTCTTAACTGCTATGACTCAGGACCGGTCGCTCCAGCTGGTGACAAGCGTCATGATTACCGCAGGGTTTGAAGTTTCCGAGCGCTTCTCGCTCAGGCCGCGGAGTTTTGACCTTATTGCCCGTAAAAACGGGACAATGCTTGTCATCAAAGTTGTCTCCCACATCGACAGCGTGAGCGATGACATGGCATTTGACCTTGAGAT
The DNA here is from genome assembly GCA_026394635.1 of Methanoregula sp. Lineage (GTDB taxonomy): Archaea > Halobacteriota > Methanomicrobia > Methanomicrobiales > Methanospirillaceae > MVRE01. Next base: position 6,337 of record JAPKXV010000210.1, read on the forward strand.
CATCGCCCGGCACCTTCGTGGCATCCCGATGATAGTCGGGGAGCGCGCACGTGATACGGAGCTGGAGCGCGGGGCGGTATATATCCGGTATGGTATCTATGCGGTCAGCGTTGCGACGCTGTATGACTTTTTTGTCGAAAAGATCCCCCCGCTCGTGTACGCGTCGCCTGGTGGGCTGTACGTGAACATCAATGGGGAAGTGCTCCGTGAAATGCGGGAGCGGCGCGGGATGTCGCTTGGGGATCTCGGGCATCTGCTCGGCGTTTCGCGCAGGACGATAAGCAAGTACGAGAGCGGGATGGGCACGACACTCGATGTGGTGATCAGGATCGAGGAAGTGTTCAATGCCGGTGTTGTTGAAGCCATTGACCTTCTCAGGCATGAACCTAAAAAGGAGAAAGAACCGGTCGATCCAAAAGAGCAGCAGGAACGTTTTACCCCCATCGGTTTTCTGGAAGAGATCGGCATGAAGCTTCACACGCTGCGGGGGGCTCCATTCCAGGCGCTGGTCACCTTTGATGAACATACGATATTTACCAGCTACGGGACGGCACAGAAGGTGGTCAAGCGCGCTGCACTGATCGGCAACCTCTCCAAGATCGCAAAGAAGCATGCGATGTGCGTGATCACCGATTACCACAAAGAGAAAAAAATCGGGAGAACTCTTTTAATTGGTGAAGATCGCCTTCACCACCTCCGCGACGGATCCGAGCTGATCGATCTCATCGGAGACTCATAAGGTTTATATAGAACCACAAACCAATTTTAGTGCTAAAAGTGGTGATACTATGTCACAACAGCTTGGAGGACAGCAGATACTTATTCTCAAAGAAGGCAGCACCCGTACCCGGGGCCGCGACGCTCAGGGTATGAACATCACCGCCGCAAAGGCAGTGGCAAGTGCAGTCAGGACCACGCTCGGTCCAAAGGGAATGGACAAGATGCTCGTCGATACAATCGGCGATGTCGTGATCACGAACGATGGTGTCACTATCCTTAAGGAAATGGACATCGAGCACCCGGCCGCAAAGATGATGGTCGAGGTTGCAAAGACCCAGGATGATGAAGTCGGCGACGGTACAACCACCGCAGTCATCATTGCCGGGGAACTCTTAAAGAAGGCAGAAGACCTCCTCGAACAGGATGTCCACCCGACCATCATCGCCGCAGGCTACCGCCAGGCGGCTGAGAAGGCACAGGAGTTGTTAAAAGAGATCGCCATCGATGTGAAAGCGACCGACAAGGCGATGCTCAAAAAGATCGCAGAGACTGCGATGACCGGCAAGGGAGCCGAGGCATCAAAGGATGCACTCTGTGATCTTGTTGTCAAGGCAGTCACCATGGTTGCCGATGAGGATGGCACTGTTGACATCGACAACATCAAGGTCGAGAAGAAGACCGGCGGATCCATCGACGACTCTGAGATTGTCGAGGGTGTGCTGGTTGACAAGGAACGTGTCCACCCGTCAATGCCAAAGAAGGTCACGAACGCGAAGATCCTGTTGCTCAACGCCGCAGTCGAGTTCAAGAAGACCGAGGTCGATGCGGAGATCAACATCACAAGCCCCGACCAGTTACAGGCATTCCTCGATGAAGAGGAGCGCATGGTAAAGAACATTGTCGATAAAATTATCGCAAGCGGTGCAAACGTCCTCTTCTGCCAGAAGGGCATCGATGACATCGCCCAGCACTACCTTGCAAAGGCGGGTATCTTTGCCACACGCCGTGTGAAAAAGAGCGACATGGAGAAGCTTGCCCGGGCAACCGGTGGCAGCCTCGTCTCATCGATCGATTCGATCACAAAGGACGAGATGGGTCATGCAGGCATTGTCGAAGAGCGCAAGGTCTCCGGCGAAGAGATGACATTTGTCGAGAAGTGCAAGAACCCCAAGGCGGTATCCATCATCGTCCGCGGTGGCACCGAGCACGTTGTTGACGAGCTCGAACGTGCTATCCATGATGCACTCCGCGTTGTCGGGGTCGTCTTTGAGGACCACAAGGTTGTTGCCGGTGGCGGTGCACCCGAGACCGAGCTCTCGCTCCGTCTCCGTGAGTATGGCGCAACCGTTGGCGGCAGGGCACAGCTGGCGATCGAGGCATTTGCAGCCGCTCTTGAGATTATCCCGCGTACCCTTGCAGAGAACGCAGGACTTGACCCGATCGATATGCTTGTCGAGATCAGGGCAGCCCACGAGAAGGGCAAGAAGACATTCGGACTGGATGTGTTTGCCGGTAAGGCGGCTGACATGCTGAAAGCAGGCGTAGTTGAACCGCTCCGCGTCAAGACGCAGGCGATCTCGTCTGCAGCAGAAGCCGCAGTTATGATCCTTCGCATTGACGATGTGATCGCATCGTCCAAGTCACCCGGAGGACCCGAAGGCGGAATGCCTCCCGGTGGGATGGGTGGCATGGGCGGCGGAATGCCCCCCGGCATGGGCGATTATTAAACCAACCCCCCCAACCTTTTTTTAACGTGTTAAAAATGCTGTGGTTTTATTTTGGACGGTTTTTTAAAATCCCGCGGTAAACCCCGTTATCCGGATGTAACCAGAGTTCCGCAATAACTGCACAGCAAGGGATGTGAAAGGGAACCCACATCCTGTGCAGCAAATTCATTACCCCCCGCGTGCACCTACCCCACATGAGCGACCGGTTTATCTTTCTGACCCACCGCACCGACTGTTACCACTGCAAACAGGTGGCAGACCAGATCATCAAAGCCGTGCCGTACAAGGCGCAGGTCGCGTGCGACAACTGTGGTGCAACCCGGGTCTTTGTCCCCCGGATTGAGGATGTGAGCGAGCCCGGCACCTTCACGAAGATCGGGTGCTACGATACATGGGAACTGGAAAGCACAGCAGAGTGCCGGAACTGCCATGTGACCGGCCCCCACGATATCGTGATCGGCTGCAGGCATTTCACGGTACGGTGCCGGAACTGCAATTTCACTCACTTCTACAAGTCTGATCTTGAGTTTATCGCAAAGGATGAACTGAAGGTGCAGTAACCGGAATCCTGCGATGCTCTGGAAAAGAAACAAAAAAACGTAATTGGTGAGGTTAGAGGGGTGGTTTATTGTTCCTCCCTCACCATCTCAATCGCCTTTTTGGGGCACTCGTTTGCGCAGATGCCACACCCCTTGCAGAAGTTGAGGTCGACTTTGAGATCCTGATCGATCACGGCATCGGGACAATACATCTGGCAGAGCCCGCACTGGTTGCACTTCTCCGCATCAATGACCGGACGGAACAGCCTCCACGAACCGGTCCTGCCCGCAGCCCCCTCGGTCGGTTGGCTCATCGCAAGGCGTTTGCGCCCGCTCATACGGCAATCTCCCGGTATGCAGCATCAGCGGCTTTTACATTGCGTTCATCAGTAAATAGCTCAGTAATTGCTTTTTTTGCAGAGTCCTGCGATATGATCCCGATTCTTGCGATCGCACCCAGCAACGGGGTATCCAGGATCGGGCTGCCCGCGATGACAAGATCCTCCCTGAGCGCGATCCCGGTCAGATCAATGGTGTAGGTAAAAAATCCCGGATATTCCTTTTTGTGGGCACTGTTAATGAGAATCGTACCGCCGGTTTTTAACCCGCCCAAAACATCGACAACCCCAAGAAGGCCCGCGTCCAGAACCACTACGAGATCTGGCCTGCGAATCTGGCTGTATACCCTAATGGGACTGTCATCGATCCGGACAAATGAGACAACCGGTGCACCGCGCCGTTCTGCCCCGTAAAACGGGCACGCACTCGCAAACTTCCCGTCGTGGATTGCGGCAATTGCCAGAAGACGGGCAGCGGTCACCCCTCCCTCCCCGCCACGGGAGTGAATGCGCAGCTCAAACATCAGGTGTCACCCCGAACCAGAACTCCCCGCCAATCCGGCGGTTTCGCACAAAGCCCGCGATATCATCATAGGTAACTTCCTGCCCTCCCAGGCCGGCAATCACGCTGTAGGGCTCAATACCGCAACTTGCCCGGATTGATGTCGAAAGGGTTCCCCCAAAGCCGAACGAATAGCTGCGGTCGATGACCACGACCTCCCTGCCCGCGAGATCCAGCTTCGGGAACGGGCGGAACCAGCGCAGGCGCATGGATCCTGCTCTAATCCCCTCATTCCTGAGGATATCAACCGCGACCTCCGCCTCCTTTCCCAGCGTCCCCATTGCAACAACAACCACGTCCGCATCGTCACACCGGTAGTCATCGGTAAACCCGTATGTCCTGCCAAACCTGCGTGCGAACTCCTCCTGTGTCTGCCCGATCACGCCCACAGAGTCCCGCATAGATCGCTCAATGTCCCAGCGGAATCTGAAGTAATGATCGGGCCCGGTGAGCGGACCGTACGCGACAGGATTTGTTGGATCGATCGCATGCGGGAGGTGCAGTGGGGGTATAAAGTCTCCCGGTTCAACCGTCTCCAGCGGCTGCATGTCATGGCTGAGTAAAAAGCCGTCGAGGTTCACCATCACAGGCAGCAGAACGTCATTATGTTCGGCAATCCGGAATGCCATGAGCG
>JAPKXV010000027.1 GCA_026394635.1 Methanoregula sp.
AGTAAGAGGATGCCCTCCCGAAAAGCCACGGTACCGGATCAGGATTGGTGAATACCGGGCTACGTTCCGGATTATCCAGGACCAACTGATCGTCTGTGTTGTGGCTGTCGGGAAAAAGAAAAATTTTGAATACTGACGTGGAACATGGAGATATCAATGCGGTAAATATTTCCATGAAAAAATTTTGAATAAAAATACGAAACCGGAAACAAATTTCAAAAAAATTGGTCGTTTGTCGCAGAGCTGTCAGCGAGCGATCTGAAATGGCATTTTTGCCGGCATCGGTGCGGGGCTCTGACCGTTGGGATTGATGCTGGAGATTGTGCTTGTTGTGTGTGGGGGTTCGGCACATATGCCGGTATCTTTTCGGGGTGCTGGTTGTGGTAACGGCGGGGGATAGGATGATGGGAGAATGGGAAAATTGCCCTTTTTATTTATTACCAATAGTAATTTTTTATATGACTAAAAATGCTTGTAAGTAATAATATTAAATACCTGAACGACCTATGGATAGTATGCAGGTGAAATATAATGGACGCAAGCAAGAAATCCAAAGTATCGCCACCGGACTATCCGGTAATTTATCAGGTCAATAATCCTGGACCGAGGGATAAAGTAATTGAGTTGTCCTCGATTCTCGATTACTGGGAATTATATGAGAACAATACAGATGATCCTGTTCTGGATACGCTGTTGCAAACCGCTCAGTGTGGCAGTTCATTCGGCGGCGGGAGCCCGAAACTTACGATGCGGCAGCTCTTCTCGGTTTGGCGTTCCGGCAGCTTGATTCATTCTGCGTATTATGATAAGGACGGAAACGAAATCCACGAAAATCTTTACCGGGTTGGTATGGGATGCGGATTGTCCGGAGCATATGTATTCTGGGGGATAGTTCCCTCGCGAAAAACCATCGTGATCTCCGATCGATCTCCGATCAGGGGGATCTGCTCCATCGCCTACAATATGTCGCTATACAAAAATGCAGCTCATCCATGGAAGACACACATCACAGAACTCGATGAAATCTCTGAACGTGAATGGCTGGGATCAAATGATTTCCGAGAATCCTTCTGCAGTGGGGATTGAAAGCAGGTGAACAGAATTAGCAACCAGACCATAACACGGAGCGTAAACATAAACAGTTTACTTGACATGGTAAGTCTTGGCGATATGTTTGACAACACATTCTCCGAGATATGTAGAGTGCGGGACATGAAAACAACCCCGGAAACGGAGAAGTTCATTCACGCAAAACTGGACGAACTTGCAGATTACGTTAACGCCCACAAAACCGATGATACGCCTGTTGAAGAGATTAAGCCCATTATTGTTGAATGGCTGGACACGCAAGCGGCGGAGGTGGTCAGCGGATGACTGACCAGAAAACAGCAGTAACATTTGACAAACCAGATTTAACCGGGTTTATGAAACCGTGGGATATGCTTCTGGCACTGGATCTTGTAGATGCCTATGCGGAAGTCGGAGTGAAACTCTGTGCTGCCCGGGGCGTGAAAATGGATGCGGCGGGGATTGCGTTTATAGAGTCAAAATACGTCGAACTCACGGAATATATCCACACGCACAAAACCGGCATACCCCTACTGGAAGAAATGAGACCCATTATTCAGGAGTGGATTGACCTTCAGGCAAAAGAGGTAGCATAAAGCATGGACAAAGTCCTTAAGTTTCTTCCGATATTTGAAAAACAAGGTTTTTCAGCCGGTGAAGTTGTTGCAAACAAAGGAGAATTCCCATACATCAATTATTCCCCGGAGGTACTTGAGTTTATCAGAACCCTCTATGAGTCCGGTTTGATTCGCCCCTTTGATTGGGGTTCCTGGCAAAATGAAGCAACCCGGTACTTTAACGATCCGTCACAACTGGATTCGGCTGATCTCGAAACACTCAGCAAGATCCTCACCCTTCATGTCAGGAAGGAGCGGTTCTGTGAAGGGCATCTGAAACATATGTTTGAGAGCGGGCATCTTGTTGAAATTCTCAAAAGGCTCCAGACAATCAGGGAGGAAGGCAGCCATTAAACGGGTCTTTGATAGATTTCCGCTTCAGGAGATCTGTTTCATCGTTTTGTATATGCAGACATTTCAAAAACCAACAAGAGTATGAAAATGGGAAAACACCGGGTGAAGAGAACGATCGTCGCACAACGCGGCAAAGACAAATTCCTTATTTCAACTGGCGGTAATATCGGCAGGGTATATGAGTTGCGGAATGGAGTGGTTTATCCTCCGATGAATATCCACTCAATCCTTGCACGAGGGTACTGGAACTCCCCCCGTTCCCTGTCACGAAAGTTGAAAAGGTCGAGATGGTCTACGTTGCGGCGGAGGGTGCGTCGTCTTTTCCTGCGAAGATTTACTCAATTCCTGCACGAGAATAGAGAATTTCAGTTCAAAGGAGATCCTGCACAGGACACTCTTATCGCTTATCGTCTGAACCCCTCTGGAAAAACTAAATGAAGAATCAAACAAGTAGCCGGAGATTTTTTCCAGAATTATGATCCCTCTTTTTCCCTGGATTCGCAAAGTTCTCCATACGCACACCACTGGCAGCGCTGGTATTCCGGATTTGCCGGAAACTGTTCGCTGGTTATGCTATTGATGAGGGTGCTGAGTGTTTCTTTAAACGCTCCAATCGTTTCTTCTGTCGGGGTATATGGGACACGCTTGCCATCCTTCAAGTAGAAGATTTCTGCTTTTTCAGGAAGAGTGCCATACAACTCCTGCACCGCGAGGCAGTAGATATTCATCTGGATGTTCTCATTCACGGCTTTCTTCGTCATGTCTGCCGGTTTTTTACCGGATTTGAAATCGATCACTACATAGTTCCCTTTCGGCGTCTGCTCTACCCGGTCAATAAACCCGTGGATTGTGCGGTCGGCGACCGTGAAGAAAAACTCTTTTTCAGTGTCGATAACCCTGTTGGGGTTTGCCTCCTGCCAAGCAAGGTATGTATCGAGCAGGGTCGATGCCGTATCCCGCGCCTCCGATTCCTGGGTTGCCGATTCGTACACCGGGGATGTCCAGAATTCGTCAAGGAGCGCGAGAGCCTGCTCCCGGGATGTGCGGGACGTATCTGAGTTTTTCGTGAGATTTTCAATAACGGAATGGATGGCAGAACCGAATTCGAGCTGGACTGCCGGGGGTGTCGGGATTTTGTAGAGATAGGAAAATTTGTACGAGAGTGGGCAGTCATGGTACGTTTTAAGCCCGGATGCAGAGAACGATTGCGTTGCAGATACGATTGACTGATGAGGTGGGGCGATGATCGTATCAATTTCGGTTCCGGTATCTGCATGGGCAAGGAAGGCGTTCCGGTCAAATTCAGGGGATCCACTTTCTGAAAATTCCCGTACCCGTTCCAGCGTGACGAGGTTCTGGAGCGCTGTGGAAAGCCGCATCTCGGAAATTGCCCGGATCGTTTGTTCCTGCAATGAAGTCCGTAATCCTTCAATCGGCGTGGTATCCAT
>JAPKXV010000193.1 GCA_026394635.1 Methanoregula sp.
GGCTTTCCTGATCCGTAACACAACGCTCTGGTAATCCTTCATCGGGGGGGTGGTTACTGCCCCGAACAGCACGGCGTCTGCACTTTTTAATGCCGCAATCTCGTGGTCGTTGCACGGGCAGCCGGTCTTCTCCCACATGCCATACCCCATCTCCACGCTGAAAAATTCGTATTCCGGGTGCAGCAGTTCCAGCACCTGCCGCGCCACCGGGATCACTTCGTGACCGATACCGTCCCCTTCAGCGACTGCGATTGTTTTCATGCACCCTCCATTGCCTGACCAGGGTTGTGACAGAATCCGCAATCTGCCGGGTGGATGCACCCCAGTGCACGACCGCACCATATTTACCGTTGTACCTGCCGACACCTTCCCGCTCCGACCGGCAGCAGCGTGCGATGAACGGTTCCTCTTGCACCTCTGCAAGCGGGCAGATATTGAGGAGTTCAAATTCGGTGCCGTAACACTCGCTTACCAGCTGCGAGCCGGTCAGGCACCCGGCAACCCGTTCGCTCCCCTGTACCGCATCTGCATCAAGGGTCTTTGAAAACCCTGCAGCACGGCAGGGATACACATCCGCCTTAACCTGCACAAGATCGAGAATATGGTGGCAGAAGGCGACCTGCAGTTCACCGAACAGCCCGCATGCTTCCAGCTCGCGGATGCAGGCAGAAAGGCTCGGGCGCGGCGGGCTTGCATCATACACGTGCACCCGCAACAGTCCTGACAGGTCAGGGTCGAGCACGAACGTCATGTGCTCATCGTGCCCGAAAAAGAGCGTGCACCGATAGCCGGAGTCAACCGCGAGCTGGATGAGCCGTGCCCGGTCATGGAGCTGGACTTTTCCGGGATACCGGTACACCTCACCGGCAGGCGCGATCACCTTCGAAGAAATGATGCTGCGCATCATGCCCTTCTTATCAGGATCAAGGGCAACTTCGAGAACCTCGTAGCCCTCCCCTGCCGGGTGGACGAGATACCGGCTCAGGAAATACACCTTTTCCCCGCAGGGTTTTGTCGATGCAAAGCCGACATTCTTGCAGTGCTCAGGAAATATCATAATTTCACCTTCCAGTACTCCACAAGCCCCCCGGCACGCAGGATATCAAGCATTCGCGGCGAAAGCGGACGGACAGTCAAGCGAATCCCGCCAGTTTCCACCCAGCCGGATTCGAGGTCAAAACGCACCATGGTGCCGTCCGGACATTTGAGATCGGCTTCGATCAGGGGGAGACCGATATTGATTGCGTTGCGGAAAAAGATACGGGCGAAACTCGGCGCAACTACCGCGACAACTCCCGCCCCCTTCAGGGCGATTGCCGCCTGTTCGCGCGATGACCCGCAGCCAAAGTTCCGGCCGGCGACAATGACCGCACCTGAAAGGCGCGGGGCAAGGGCAGGATCAAGGTCCTCGAAGACACGGGCTGCCCAGATGCTCCGGTCCTTCGTGCGCAGGTAGCGACCCGCGATGACAACATCGGTGTCGATATCCGCCCCGAGGCTTACCGCATGCCCGGCTCCCCGCATCAGGGCACCCCCGGTTCCGTGATCTCGCCTTCAAGTGCGGTTGCCGCTGCAGTCGCCACGGATGCAAGGTATATCTCCCCGCCGACCCCCATCCGGTTTTTGAAATTCCGGTTCGCGGTCGACAGGCAGACCTCGCCTTCACCGAGAACGCCCATGTGGGCGCCAAGGCAGGGACCGCAGCCCGGCGTTCCGATCGTGCATCCTGCCTCAATGATATCGGTGAGCACTCCGGTCTTTGCTGCTTCCCAGAGGACCTGGCGCGACGCGGGGACGACAATGGTGCGGACGGCAACCCTGTTCCCTTTTACAGCACGGGCGAACCGGGCGAGATCCGAATACCTGCCATTGGTGCAGGTACCAACAAACACCTGGTCGACCGGGAGCCCTGCAAGGTCATGCACCGGTTTTACGGTATCCACCCGTGGCGGGACGGCAACAAGGGGCACGACATCGGCAAGGTCGATTGCCAGCTCCTGCACGTACCTGCAGGGCTCCTGCACCTGAGGTTCTGCTGACTGCCCGTACCGTGCAAGGTAATCCGTGGTAATGCTATCGGCATACAACATCCCCGCCTTCGCACCGGTCTCGACTGCAAGGTTGCAGAGCACGAGCCGGTCGTCCATTGTTAACCGCCGTATTCCATTACCGGTGAATTCCAGCGCCTTATACGAACCCCCGTCCATACCGAGCCGGCTCACGTACGTAAGTGCAATATCCTTTGCTTCCGCGGCATCGCTGAGGTTTCCGTCAAGGCGGATCCCGATCGATTCCGGCACCCGGAACCAGGTCTCACCGGTCAGCCAGATCGCGGCCATATCGGTTGCGCCGACACCGGTTGCAAACGCCCCGAACGCCCCGAGCGTGCAGCTGTGCGAGTCGGCACCGACAACCACCTCTCCGGGCCGTACGACTCCCTCGCTCATGCACTGGTGGCATATGCCTTCGCCGATATCGAAAAAATGCAAAAACGAACTCTTTGCAAACTCGCGCAGTTCGTGCTGGAGTGTTGCCGTGGTTGAGTTATTCGCCGGGACAATGTGATCGAATAGTACTGAAAGGCGCGACGGATCGCAGAGCCCTTTGGAGCCCATGTTTTTCCATGCTTCAAGCGTGAGCACGCCGGTGCCGTCATGGACATAAGCCCGGTCAACATTCCGGTCCACATATTCTCCCGCTGGTGCCCCGAGAATCCGCTCTGACAGGGTGCTCATGCCGGTCGTTCCCCTTTTGCTTTTTTGATTATCTTTCTCAAAATTACCGGGGTAATGCTGCATTTTTGTTCAGAATGCTCTTTTACCAGGTCAAGGACACGACAGATCTGTTTTTCCGACAGGTCACACCCCATCGATGATACCACGTACTCGAGTGCTTTTTTCCCGGTATGTTTCCCGAGGATGAACTTCCGCTCTCCACCTACAAGGTCGGGCGGGAAAAACTCATAGGTGGAGGGGTCTTCGAGGATTGCCGCAATATGGATACCGCTTTCGTGGGAGAACGCAAGGTCGCCGACGACAGGTTTGTTACGCGGGAGGGTGATCCCCGCATACTTTTCTACCAGCCGGGAGAGTGTAGTGAGGTAAGAGAGGTCATACCGGTCAATGCCACCCTTCATGCGGAGGGCAATGAGCACTTCCTCGAGGGCCGCGTTGCCCGACCGCTCGCCAATCCCGTTCACCGTGGTGTGGAGCTGGAACGCCCCAGCCTCTGCTGCAGTCAGTGTATTTGCGACGGCACAACCCATGTCATTGTGGCAGTGGGCGCACATGGGTTTTTTTATCGTTTGCACCAGATCGCTCATGACCATGTACATTTCCATGGGCAACAGGCAGCCTACGGTATCCGCAAAGCTGAGCAGGGTAGCCCCGTGTTCCGCTCCCTGCCGGTACACTTCCTTTAAAAATCCGATATCCGTGCGGGAGGCATCCTCGGCAGCGAACCTGACCTGGATACCATGATCACGGGCATACTCGATACAACGAAGGGCATCTGCGAGCACCTGCTCCCTCGGCTTTTTGAACTTCAGCCGTATGTGGAGGTCAGACGTGGGAATGAAGATGCTCACCATATCGACATCGCAGTCTATTGCAGCGGTAACATCCGGTTCGCGTGCCCGGGCAAGGCAGCAGATCCGTGCGGACAACCCGAGGTTCGCAATCGTCTTTACACAGGTCTTCTCGTTTGAGGATACATTGGGAAAACCTGCCTCAATCACCTCGACACCGACCGCATCCAGCATGCGGGCAATTTCAGATTTCTCTTCACAGGAGAACGAGACGCCGGGCGTCTGCTCGCCGTCCCGCAAGGTTACGTCACAGATCTCAACATTCCGCGGTTTCATGACTGCATCCCTCAGGGCATTGCCCTTCAATGATCAGGATCCCCGGTCTTTTTGGGGGCACGATATGCTCCCGCAACCGGCTGGTCTCATCAGCCCGGCAGATGACCGGGTCTGCCCATGCAAGGTAGCGGTTCAGGTTATAGACGGGCTGTCCGCCGGTCATGCCCATCCGGTCATTCTTCAGTACGATACAGAGGATGGGGAGACGCTTCTCATACACATCGATGAGCGCATTGATACCGGAGTGAAGGAGCGCGTAATCACCCGTAAGCGCTACCTTCGTGCTCCGTGCGGCGACGGCGACCGATGAACCGAGCGCATAACAGGCTCTCCCGATGCGGTACGGGGGGTTGCCGGCAAGAACCGCACACCCCATGTCGCAGATCACCGGCATTTCCTTCTCCTTCAGGATTCCTATCACGGTCTTAAAAGGGCAGTTTTGGCAGAAGGTCCGGCAGAATCCACGGTCGGAAAATGTCTCAGGCTTTCCGGCCACATCAGGGGGGTTTACCCACCGGTGCTCCTGCACGAAGGGTCTCCCGAGTTCCCGTGTCTCTGCAAGGGTTTTAGCATCGTGTGGCGGGGGATACACGGTCACTGCGTGCGAGTCCCCGTCCGCCGCCCCCGCACCCACGATTCCCCCCTTCCAGAGGTTTAAGGCAGATTTTTTCGACCATGAAAACATCTCTGCAGCGATGCGGTCTGCCGACTGTGCCCTGCCCCGCATGGTAAGATCGGGTGATGCAAGATGGCCTTTGCGTCTCCGTGCCGGTGCTGCGTTTATTCCCGCCACCTTATTTTCGAGAAGGGGGGGAGTAACCCGGACTATGGCAACCCGCGAGAACCGTTCCGAGGCTTCGAATGCGGCACCGATTGCAGGAGCGCATGTCCTTGCATCGGGTTCGATCACCGGGACCTGTGCGAGCTCGCCAAAGTAGCGGGAGTCCTCGGTGTTCTGGGAGCCCCGGGCGAGCACGTCGTCCCCCGCGATGATGACAACTCCTGCTTGCAACCCTTGTGTAGTCGCGTTGATAAGCGGGTCAGCACAGACGTTCAGACCTACGTTCTTGATAATGACCGCGGCACGCCGCCCGTCAAGGGAGTCTCCCAGCGCATACTCGAGTGCAACTTTTTCGTTGATCACAATTTCGGCACGAACCACGGTCGCAATGTCAGTCACAGGATACCCCGGAACCGCGTAAAACCGATCACCGCAGCCCTGCAGTGCCGCTGCGATCGCATCAACACCCTTCATGCATCCCTCCCGGGCACAAGATCGCAGCCCGTGCAGTTCGTACACATCGTCTGGGCCTGCCGGGTATCCAGCCCCGCCCCGGCAAGCGCCCGCTCGTGCATCCCAAAGATCGTTTTCAACCGTTCCGGACCCGGACGGGCCATTGCGGAGAGCCCGGCAACAGGGTTCAACGGGCGCAGCACCGGGATGATGCCGCGCAGGGTGAGCCGCCTGATGCACTGATCCATCTCAGCATCGGTCTCGCCCAACCCGATGATCACATTGGAGAAGACCCTGCCTTTCCCGAAGAGCTGGACCGAACGCTCGAGAACGCCATATATCATGTCATAATCGAGGTCCGGGCACATCTTCGCAAAGAGCCTCGCGGTCGCTGCCTCGATATTGAATTTTACCTCTAAAACACCGAGAGCATGGAGCTGGTCCGGCGTCTGTTCGGTGGGATAGATGGAGACACCGATTGGCAGGCCAAATGGCAGCAAATGACGGATAACCTCGATCACGTACGCTTCTTCTTCCTCAATACTGGACTGGACACCGCTTGTCAGGGAGATCGCGTTGATCCGGGGACGTACTGCCTCCACCATTGCCACAATCTCATCGATGCTCTTGCGCCGTCCCTTCAGGTCCGGGACCGGGCAGTA
>JAPKXV010000045.1 GCA_026394635.1 Methanoregula sp.
CAATACTGGTGCTCGGATCGGAGTTTGGCTGGAAAAAAGCACTCGCGATATCCGCAACCGAGATCGTTATGGCGATTGCCATTGGCGGGATCGCGTTCCGGGTGCTGAGCCAGATAATGTGATCCAAGTCTGGAATTTTTTTACATATCGCCGACCGGGTCGCACGCTTCGTGCACCTTCAGCGCACTCGCACTTGCTCCGCGACCGGCTCCCCGGCTTACATTACATCCGCCTCGGTATGGTGGACCGGTTTTCGGAAGGGATAGTATTAGGAGATTACCTGCGATATACCGCCTGCTCTCCGGCTGAATGCAAAGGAGATCTCGGCCCAAGCTTTGTCAATCAACTCACGATAATACCCATGATCGAAGGATTTCGCACACCAAGCCGGTTCTGCCTGGCATCGTCTGGCATCGGTCACGACATACTGGATTTTCATATCGGGTGCAATTCCAGTCCCGTGAAGCCTGTATATTTTGATAACTGCCCTTTCGATACACCGGCTGGCATACGTGATCTGGCAACAGATATCTTCAAGACAAATATAATCGCATTTTACCATAAGGTTGCAGATGCACCTGCACGGATTGGAACAATTGTGCTTTAGCAACCCCGATAAATTTCCGGTACACATTTCCAGAAAAATTCTTCTGATGCCGGGACACGTGCAGAGATACGGTGATTTCCATGAAATGTTATGTATGTGCAAAACAGGGAAAGGACAGCGATGCCGTGGCAGTCTGTATTGCCTGCGGTATGGCGACGTGTATGAATCATACTATCCGGAAAGATGTGGATGTCTGGGAAGGCGGGTATCCCTTCCCATCCAAAAAGCTGCCAAAGAAAATGCCACGGATGCTCTGCCCGGACTGCAATGCTGTATACGGTGAGGGTAAGTAAAGGTATCACTCTCCACACGCTGCATAGTCGAAGGTGTCGGGACAGGTTTGCTGGCCTACTTCGGGGCCGTTGCAGCGGCGATAACGCTGATGTTCGCTGCCGGGACAAAGCCTGCAACTGCATTCAATATCGGGATCGGGCAAGTCGGCGGGCTTGCGGACTGGTTCATACAATGCAGAGCTTGTCAAACCATTAAGTCCTGAAATGCAGGCAAAGATTCAGAACTATGGGGAACCTATAGGCAGGCAATCTTTTTTTAATATTCATCGATTCCATTAGTTGAATGGAGATGGATGATTTTCCGGATTTAAAATAATAGGAGATTGAAACGGATCCGGATGCTCGAGTCTGGCCTATCTTTTAACAGAAACGTCATCTTTCTCGATAAAACAGAAGGGATCTTCTGCCAGAAAACCTCCGTCCACTCCATGCGCCCGGACCCGGCAGCCTCCCCCGCAGAGATTCCGATAGCTGCACTTCTCACACCGTCCACCGAACCGGGCCTGCTTTTCCCGGAACCTAGCGAGAACAGGATTGACAGAGTCCGACCAAATCTTGCTGAATGGCTGATGCCGGACATTCCCGACAAGGAATTCTCCGGAACGGGCGAACTGGCAGGGATACACGTTTCCCTGTGCGTCGATATTTGCCACGCGGGTACCGGCACTGCATCCACCCTTCAGGGATTCGAGCAGCTCGCGGGCTTCAGCAAGATCCTCGGATCGGTCCTGCTCCATCGAAGCGAGCAGGTGAATGCAGTCCTGGGGGGCATCGACTGTAAGGAACTCCATTGCTGCGGGATTGGTCTCCTTTGCTTTCCGGTAGAGGAGGCTGAGAGCTTCGATCACTTCGTCCCGGTTCAGTTGCAACCGGATATAAGAATCGATCCCCCGTCCCGTGGGAACTAGCCAGTACAGGCAGAACCGGGAAGCACCAAGCGAGAGCGCGAGATCGACCAGTGCTTCTAGCTCCCGGCAATTCTCCTTCGTAAGCGTGACCCGTACCCCGCACCGGAGCCCGGCTTCCTTACAGGCTGCAAATGCTCTGATTGTCTGCTCAAAAGCCCCGTTTGAATTCCGAAACCGGTCATGAGTTGCTGCGATCGCACCGTCCAGCGAGATCCCGGCGTACTCGATCCCGCATTCTCTGATCCTGCGGGCAACGTCGGGGGTGATAAGCGTTCCGTTGGTACTGAGTGCCATTTTGAGGCTGCGATCTCTGGCATGACGGGCCAGATCCCAGATATCCTCCCGCAGGAGGGGTTCCCCGCCAGAGAACAGGATGAGCGGGACACCCATATCCGCAAGATCATCGATGACGATCAGCGCTTCAGCGGTCGAGAGTTCTCCTTCCATTGTGCGTCTCGGTCCTGACTTGCTGTAGCAATGGGTACAGCTCAGGTTGCAGTGATCCGTGAGGTTCCAGAAGATCACTGGCCGATACATCCCGGAATATGCAAGATAGTTACTGGGCACATCGGTCTGCGGTTTGTGGCGGTGCCGCATCACTCCGCTGACCGTTCCCCGCCCGTGCATGCATTGTGTAATCCGGTTCATGGGACTCCTCCTCCGTTCTCCCGCATCCTCACATTCGGCACGCGTTTGAACTCGCGGGTGCTGAAGAGGATGAGGTACTCTGGACCGCCAATCTGTTCTGCAACAGCCTTGACATCGTCCAGCACCTGTTCTTTGCTGTAGTCATGGTGAACGGTATAATATGTATATTCCCAACGACCCGGTACCGGCCTGCGTTCATAGCAATGGGTCACGGAAGGAAATGCTGCGAGTAGTTTTCCCAAGTCACCATTGCCGGCCCCTGCCGGTTTCCAGGCCACAAGGGCGTTCGCGATGATCCCTACCTTCCGCTGATCGATGCGGGCCCGGAATTTCCGGATGATTCCTGATTCCTTCAGGTGCCGGATCCGTTCAAGGACTTCGTCACCGTTGAGGCCCAGTCGTTTTCCTATCTCTTCAAAGGGGGACGGGACAACCGGGAGCCCCCGTTCCAGTTCCCGGAGCAGGTGAACATCAATCGGATCCATCGCTAATCTCCCTGGATTGTGCGGGTAAAAACGAGAACCGCACATCAATTTTTATCTTTTTCATCGTTGGCAGGTCAAGGACATCCGCTGCCGGAATCCCGGTCCTCTTCAGAATTTCATCCAGCACCTTTTGGATGCCTTCCCCGTTCTGTGCAGCAACCGTGAACCAGAGTGCGTAGTAATGATCCCGCTGGAAATTGTGCGACACTTCGGCATAGCTGCTGATGACAGCCGCAATCTCGTCCACACGTTCTTCCGGTACATGGAGGGCGACCAGTGTCGCAGCATGCAGACCGAGATGGCGGGACTCCAGTATTGGGGATATACCCCGGATAATTCCTGCAATCTCCAGCATTTTCGTCCGGCTGAGTATCTCTGTTTCGGTAATTCCCACGCGATCCGCGATCGCTTTCCATGGCCGGGATACGAGCGGGAGATCATCCTGAAGGGCATTGAGTATAGCCAGATCGGTCTGATCAAGCACAGGGAGGGAGGAGCCGCTCATGGTGTCACCTCCCCTGGCTGGTAAGGACACCATGGATCTTCACCGCAGATCTCCCCGTTGAGCACATCCGGTATTGCAAGGCCGTCACACCAGAGCGGAGAGGCTGCATCTTCCCGCCGGTACGCCCGGGCCCGGCAACCTCCACAGATGGTTTTAAACCTGCATCTCCCACATTTCCCTGTCAGAAGATCCGGATCGCGGAGTGCAATGAAGAGAGGGGAATTATTCCAGATCTCTGAAAATGACGTTGTGCGCACATTGCCGGCACTCACCGGTAGGTATGGACACGGTGTCACATCACCGTTGGCAAAAATCCGGCAATAGGTGATGCCAGCAAGGCAGCCGCGTCCCCATACCGGGTTGGTGATGCCAAGACCATCCGCGATCCTGCGGAACTGTGGGGCACAGGTCGGGCGGATATTGAGATTGGAATCCCGGTACCGGATAAGGATCTGTCGGATCAGTTCCTCATATTCCTCCGGACTGCGAGGCTCGATCTGCCGTGCCCTGCCGGTAGGAATAGGAAAGAAGAGCTGGTAATCGCGGACCCCGAGGGAAATCCCGAGTCCGATCACGTCTTCGACATCGCTGATGACAGACCGCATCACCGACATGTTGATCTGGACAGTGATCCCTGCATCGCGGCAGTACCCAATCGCCTGCATGGCTTTCTCCCACACCCCTTCAACACCTCGGAACGAGTCATGGGTTGCCGCATCTTTCGAGTCCAGGCTTATGGCCACAGCCCGGATTCCCGCTTCCTTGAGATTTACGGCAGTGTCGCAGTCGATGAAGTATCCGCTGGTACCCATGACCATCCGGAGTCCCTGCTCAGTGCCGTAGCGTGCGATGGCATAGATGTCCTTCCGGAGAAGGGGTTCGCCTCCGCTCAGCACAACGACCGGTTTTCCGGTCTCGCAGATCTGGTCGACGACGGATAATGCTTCCTGCGTGGAGAGCACTCCGGCTGCTTCCACTTCACCTGCATCCACGTAACAGTGGGAACACTTCAGGGGGCACCTGATGGTTATGTTCCACGAGATGATACGCGGCGCACCTGCTGCACCGTTCATAGCTTCAATCCCTTTGCTACCTGACTCACTTTGAGGTAAGAGTGTAAAAAATATTTGGTGCTGGCATACCGGGGCCGTTGGCATGCCATTGCCGGGCGGGTTTAACGTTGAATATCTGGAAAAAACTTCTGCTGGATCCGGGCAAGGAAAAGGACGTTCTCCACTCTATCTGCAACTTCTGCCCTGCACTCCAGACTGAAGAACTTAAAAAAAATGTTTCCCTCAAAGAGCAGAAGCCCGGGTCAGGGTGTGATGTTTGGCGAAGGTTAATGTAGCCAGAGGAAATAATCTCCCTCATGGGCATTGCCTGACCTGCCTCCCATCCGGGGCAGAGAAATGAGGAGTGACTACCATGGAAAAGAAGAAGAAACTCACCACCGCTGCAGGGGCACCGGTCCCCGATAACCAGAATGCCATCACGGCAGGCCCCCGCGGTCCCATGCTGATGCAAGACATCTGGTACCAGGAGAAACTTGCACACTTTGACCGCGAAGTGATACCCGAACGGCGCATGCATGCCAAGGGCTCGGGCGCTTTTGGCACATTCACGGTCACCCACGATATCACCCGGTTTACCAAGGCAAAGATCTTCTCTCAGGTTGGCAAGGAGACCGAGGTCTTTGTCCGCTTCTCGACCGTTGCCGGCGAGCGTGGAGCAGCCGATGCGGAGCGCGACATCCGTGGCTTTGCCATGAAGTTCTATACCGAGGAGGGGAACTGGGACCTTGTCGGCAATAACACCCCCGTCTTCTTCCTCCGCGACCCGCACAAGTTCCCGGATCTCAACCGTGCCGTGAAGCGCGATCCCCGCACCAACATGCGCTCCGCGAAGAACAACTGGGATTTCTGGACGTCCCTCCCCGAGGCGCTGCACCAGGTGACCATTGTCATGAGCGACCGGGGTATTCCCTATTCTTTCCGCCACATGCACGGGTTTGGGAGCCACACCTTCAGCATGATCAATGCAAAGAACGAGCGGGTCTGGGTCAAGTTCCACTTAAAGACCCAGCAGGGCATTAAGAATATCACTGACGAGGAAGCGGAAGCGGTCGTGGCAAAGGATCGCGAGAGCAACCAGCGCGACCTGCTCGAGAGCATCGATAAGGGTGACTTCCCCCGCTGGAAGATGTTCATCCAGGTGATGACCGAGGAGCAGGCAAAGAAGATGCCCTACAACCCCTTCGACTGAACCACAGTCTGGTTCCACAAAACCTTTCCCCTCATTGAGGTGGGTGTGCTCGAACTGAACCGGAACCCGGACAATTACTTCCAGGACGTGGAGCAGGCTGCGTTCAACCCTGCTGCGGTCGTCCCGGGCATCAGCTTCTCACCGGACAAGATGCTGCAGGGCCGCCTCTTCTCCTACGGGGACGCACAGCGGTACCGCCTCGGTGTCAACCACCACCAGATCCCGGTCAACCGCCCGAAATTTGCCAATGCAAATCCATCCCACCGCGACGGCCAGATGCGTGTGGACGGGAACCATGGCTCAACCATCGGCTATGAGCCAAACAGTTTTGGCGAGTGGCAGGAGCAGCCCGAGTACAAGGACCCCCCGCTCGAACTCTCCGGTGCAGCAAAATCCTGGAACTTCCGCGAGGATGACTCTGATTATTACACCCAGCCGGGCATGCTCTTCCGGCTGATGAGCAAAGCACAGCAGAAGGTGCTCTGTGAGAATACCACCCGAGCCATGGGCGATGCACCCGAGTTCATCAAGATCCGCCACATCGGGAACTGCTTAAAGGCTGACAAGGCGTATGGCAAGGGTGTTGCGGACGCGCTCGGTATCCCGCTTGACAGGGTGAAGTGAGCGGCTTTTTGCGGTAGAGAGCCGCTCCATTTTTTTGGTAAAAACTTGTGAGATCAAAAATTGTGCGAAAGAATCCCTGAAGGGTTTGTTACGACAGGAGATTACGCGGTATCTGATTTGCCGATGAAATATCCCTTCCGGTACGCGGCATCGAGCAGATCCGTATGCGCCGTAACATCACGGATCGTGTCCATATCACTGATGAGCAGATCATCAGTGTACTGGCAGTTAACGATGTCAAAAAAACCCTGACCGTCATTTTGGATCCCACAAAAACAATTATATCTTCACATTCCCTTTCCGGTCAAATTTCCAGAACGGGTTATACGCGACTTCCCAGAGAAACCCATCGGGATCAACAAAATATCCGCCATATCCTCCCCAGAAGCTTTTCTGAGCCGGTTTCACAACATTGGCGCCGATGCCTTTCACCTTTTCAAGAATCGCATCCACTTCAGTCTCATTCCTGCCGTTCTACATCCTGCTTGCCATCATCGAGGACTCCGGCTACCTTACCCGCATATCAATGATGCTCGACCGCGGCATGCACAAGATGGGGTTGCACGGCAAGGCGATCATCCCCTTGATCCTCGGGTACGGGTGCAACGTCCCGGCATGCTATTCGTGCAGGA
>JAPKXV010000049.1 GCA_026394635.1 Methanoregula sp.
AAACAGACGAAACCCCTCTTGATGTATATGCCGATCCACTCCTCGGGCGGGTGTTCTACAACATGATAGACAACGCACTCAGGTATGGTGGCGAGCAGATGACCACGATCCGGATCTCGTCACAGGAATCAGATTGCGGACTTGTGATCGTCTGTGAGGACGATGGTGTGGGTATTCCGGCGGGCAAGAAGGAGGCGATCTTTAACCGGGGATATTTCAAACATACGGGGTTCGGGATGTTCCTCTCCCGCGAGATCCTTGCAATTACCGGGATTACGATTGCCGAGAACGGTATACCCGGCAAAGGTGCCCGGTTCGAGATCACTGTGCCGAAAGGGATGTGGCGGATGAAAGGAGCGAATGAGTGATGGCAGAAAAAATACGTGCCCTCTATGTCGATGACGAATTAACCCTCCTTGAACTCGCCAAACTGTTCCTTGAACGGTCAGGAGATTTCACCGTAACGATTGCAACAAGCGCACCCGAAGCGATCCGGTTGCTTGAACAGGAGACATTCGATGCCATCGTCTCTGACTACCAGATGCCGGAGATGGACGGCATCGAGTTTTTAAAGCATCTCAAAGCCGAGGGGAATACAACACCATTTATCATCTTCACGGGAAAGGGTCGGGAAGAGGTGGTGATTGAGGCGCTCAATGCAGGGGCGGACTTCTACATCCAGAAAGGTGGCGAGTCAAAGTCGCAGTTCGCCGAGCTTTCGCATAAAATCAAAAAAGCAGTTGAAGGCACGCAACGGGGGGAGGCGCTCAGGGTGAGTGAGGAGAAATACCGGTCCCTGTTTGATGAAGCTGCAGATCTTATTGCCATTCTCGATACACAGGGAACGTTTCTCAACCTGAATAAGAAGTTTGAGGAGGAGAGCGGTTATCAGCGGGAGGAGATTATCGGCAAAAACGTACTGACCTTCGGGATTGTAACTACGCCTTCTGTTGCAAAGATAGCATACCATTTAAGCCAGATCGTTCTCGGGAAGGAAGTTCCGATCTTTGAGATTGAGGGTTTGAACAAGAACAACGAGATTATTCCTTATGAGATCAGGGCAACCCCGATCATAAAAAATGGCAAGGTTACCGGAGCACAGGCGATCCTGCGAAACCTTACCGAACGCAAGCGGGTGGAAACGGAACTTGCCCGGGTGAACCGTGCGCTGCGGATGCTCAGCGACTTCAACCAGGCGCTGATTCACATCACGGATGAAGCACTGTTGATGAACGAGATCTGCCGGCTCGCCGTTGAGGTGGGTGGTTATCGCATGGCGTGGATCGGGTTTGCAGAACAGGACGAGGCAAAGACCGTACGCCCGGTGGCTCATGCTGGCTTTGAGTCGGGATACATCGAGTCTGCCAACATTTCCTGGGCGGATTCCGAACGCGGTCGCGGTCCGGGCGGTACCGCGATCCGTACAGGGCAGATGTCCATGGCACGCAACATTTCCGTGGACCCTGCCTTCGCTCCCTGGAGGGCGGATGCCATTTTGCGCGGCTATCAATCGGTCATTGTCTTACCGCTGACCGGTGAGGGGCGGACGTTCGGAGCGCTGGCAATCTATGCCAGCGAGGTGGATGCATTCGATTCCGAAGAAGTTGAAATCCTCAAAGAGCTGGTAGATGATCTATCATTCGGGATTACATCACTACGGACTAAGATCGAACGCAAGCGGACAGAGGAGGCACTCAGAGAAAGCGAAGAGGCATTCAGGGCACTGGCCGAGAATGCCAGTGACGGGTTCCTCGTAGCAACGGGCAACGGGATTCACGTCTTTGCTAATAAACGGGCTGCCGAAATAACAGGTTACAGCGTTGATGAACTGGTCAATATCAGTATCAGGGATCTCGCACACCACAGGGAATTCGACAGAGTGGTATATGACAGGTTCAAAAAAATTATGGCAGGAGAGCCAGTACCGAAACTGTATGAAACCGTCATCGTCCGCAAAGACGGGAAAGAAGTACCCATTGAGGTTACCTCCGCAAAGACGGGGTGGCATGGGCAGCCCGTTGATTTGGTCATTATCCGCGACATCACAGAGCGCAAGCGGGCAGAGGATAGTCTCCGTCACGTCACGCGTCTGTATACGCTGATCAGCCAGATCAATCAGGCAATTGTCCGGACCCGGGAGCAGGACGAGCTGTTTCGCACAATTTGCCAGGTGTCCACTGAATCCGGTCAGTTTCGCATGGCATGGGTCGGATTGACTGATGAAGCCAATGACAGGATAAAACCTGTAGCCTATGCGGGTCATGAGGACGGGTATCTGGACCAGATACTCATCACAACAGGAGACACGCCCACTGGAAAAGGACCCACCGGTTCGGCGTTTCGGGAAGGGAAGATCATAACCTCATCCGATATAGCTACCGAACCACAGATGCTTCCATGGAGGGATGAGGCGCTCAAACGGGGATACCGGTCATCTGCCGCCATTCCCCTCAAGCGTAAGGGCAAACCCGTCGGAACATTGAGCTTCTATGCATCGGAACCGAGCTTCTTCACCGCGGATGAACAAAGACTGTTGCAGGAGATCGGGGATGACATCTCCTTTGCGCTTGACGCAATGACCTCGGAAACCGAGCGCAAGCAGGCGGAGGAAGTATTGCGGATTGCTCAGGAAAAATATACAAAAGCGTTCCTGTCAGTTCCGGATGCAATCACGATCAGCGAATTGGATTCGGGACGGTTCATCGAAGTGAACGATGCGGCAACAAGAATCTTCGGATACTCCCGCGACGAATTAATTGGAAAGAGCACCCTTGAACTCAGTATCTGGCGGAATAAAGAGGACCGGGATTGCTTTATTGGTCAGGTACGAAAACACGGCAAGGTATCCCAAGTCGAAGTTTTAAATCAGCGTAAATCCGGTGAAGTGTATTATGCATTGGTGAATGCCGATACAATCTCTATTGGAAATGTACCCTATCTTATTGCTATTATCCGTGATATCA
>JAPKXV010000450.1 GCA_026394635.1 Methanoregula sp.
ATCCCGCGGCAATCCAATTCGGATCCCCTGTTCATACCTGCACCAATTCTGAACCCGTTTTAAAACTCCAAAAAAGAGTCCGCATATTATATGACGTGTATAAACCCGGTCGATCATCAAAGCCCAGGCTCATGATGTTATGGCGATCAAAACTCCCAGCGACGCAGCAAGGACCATGGCAGCAGCGATCATCCAGCTTAAAAAAAGGATCGTGATATGCCGGCTCTCCCGCCACCCAAGGAGCCATGCGATGAGTGTACAGCCATAGAGCCCAATCCCCGGCACCCAGATGAACGGGAAGAACATCAGCATCCCGTACTTCTGAAACCCCTTTGACCGGTGCGCCCGTTCATGGACTTTTTGGATTGCCTGGTCAAACCACTGCCACCGGTTGGTGAAGATATCGCAGAGTGCCAGGACGCCGATGACCGCCCCGGTGCCCACTGATGCCATCGTCACAAGGATTATCCAGGGCGGGATACCAAGAACCACCCCGATGGATGCGGCAAACGGCTGGAAAACCAGGATCGAACCGGTAAGCGAGATCATGTGAAGCAGCGGCACTCCTGTAAATCCTGACAGGACGAGCGGTGCAACCACCACCCCGAGGATCGCAACAAGTGCGCTGAAAACGAATTCTGGTCGTGAGGGGTGAATAACGCCGGGCATTTGTAATTTTACCTTAGGAGACAAGCCAGATAAGCGGCTCGGTCAAAAACACAATCAGCATGCTGGTCGTGGCGCTGATGAGGGATGCGGTGGTTTTTTCCGGGCAACAGAGCATTCTTCACCGTTCCTGCACATCCATGAGATTGTGGTAATGGTAAG
The DNA here is from genome assembly GCA_026394635.1 of Methanoregula sp. GTDB lineage: Archaea > Halobacteriota > Methanomicrobia > Methanomicrobiales > Methanospirillaceae > MVRE01. The sequence continues at coordinate 829 of JAPKXV010000450.1, forward strand.
TTGGTTTCGGGTGCATCTTCCACGAAAAGATGATTGAAATCGCTTTCGCAGAAAAAAAATGTGGGGGGTGATTTGATCCCCACAAAAACTAAAAGAGCCGCCGGAGGGAATTGAACCCTCGACCTGCTGATTACGAATCAGCCGCTATGCCGCTAAGCCACGGCGGCGCAATACCTCACAATATCAACCCTGATCGTAATAAAATATGGGGGTTTAAGAATACCCGCGCAGCGTGGTTACGCTCTCTGCGCCCTTCGGATCGGCTGGCGGCGGGGCGATCGCGCCGAACTTTGATTCATAATCACTGATGGTCTTTGTAAGCACCGCGAGGAGGTTCTTTGCGTGCGTCGGTGTGATGGAGACGATTGCCTTTGCCCGCGCCTGGTTGACCTGCGGGAGCTGGTGGAGGAACATGAACGTGAATTCGTCGTCCTTGTACGCGATCTGGATCATGTTGCTGTACACGGGGTCAAGCGTGGGGGGAATATTGACGGAAATTTCCTGTCCTGTCATGGAGTATACGTTTGTCCACAAGATATGAAAACATTGGTCAAGAGTTTATCGGGCAGGTTGCGGTGCACTGTACATGGGTTGTGATCATTTCAGCATAATACAGTCTGCTCCTCAAACCAGGTCCCCGGAATACGGGTCGGCGGGTAATTTTGGGACAATAAGTATAACCTGATCATTTCCCCACGCTGTAGTGAGGGATCGTCCTGCCTGATCATCGTGATTTCATCGCAGTTTCTGAACTTGTGCGTTGCTACGCGTGCCCGGTGCGGTTCTATTACGAGCGCAATGAGCCGCACACCGAATCCGACCGGTACGCCGTCTGCAAACAGGTCTCCTATCACCTCGGCACACCCCTTGATCCCGAAGTAATCTGGACAGAAGTTCTCGCGGTCCGCCCCGGAATCGATCCCGCACAGAGAACATTTCTGGATACGTGCATCACGGCATGCAACCGCAGCTCATGGAGACCTGCAGACCAGACCGATGTACGGGTTATATCAGAAAAGCATGGGGTTGTCGGGATGGTGGACCGGATCGGGGCCGACGGTGCGTTCTCCATCGTCCGCGCCGCAGGTGCTCTTCCCTATGGAACGTATGCAGCAGATCGGCTCCGGATCGCAAGCTGCGCCATCAGCCTCCAGGAAATGACCGGAAAAGAGGTGACCGGCGGGTTCGTGGAATATATCCCTGACGGTGTATCGAGGCATCATGCGGTCCAGCCGCGTGACCGGCGACAGTTTCTATCGACCCTGCATAAAGTCCGGTCCATACGTGACGGGGAAGTCCCGCACCACCCGCTCAACGCTCCCTGCAACCGGTGCAGGTATAAGGAGCGGTGCGAGAGCAGCGGCGGGCGAAGGTTGTCGGATCTGATGTGACAGGTGATCACCGGCACCACCAGCAACGGCAACGTGAGCGCCGTAATCACCGATAAGTTCCGGACGGCAGCTGCGGAACAGAACCTCCAGCTCCAGAATGTTGCCTACACGCTTGACGTGCGAAAGGTCAACCTCACAAAGATCGGCGCGGCAACCGTGACCCTGACGATTCCGCCGTTATGGGTTGAGCAGCACGGGGGGAAAAACTCGGTGAAGATCGCCCGAATCAGTGAGGAGACCGGCATTCCGGAACTGCTGAATACACGGTATATGGGGAGGGATCCAAAAGGCAACCTGATCTTTCGGGGCGACTCACCAGACGGCACATCCATCTTCGGGATGCTGACGGCAAAAGCAACCGTGGAAAAGATGCATGAGCACGCCGAACGTGCCGTACAGCCGCAAAAATGTCCTTATGGCGTCGAACCTGTCGAAAATTCCGACACGGTCTGTCTTGATCGCCATGAACGGGCCGTAGAACATGACATGGTCGGAAAATAATTTCCGGGAGTGGATAGTGTATGCCACGACGGCGTAGAGTGTGACAAGAAGGAGAACAGGAAAGACCCAGCTTATGTGGTGTACCGGTGCGGCGACAAGATAGATAAATTGGTGGTCGGTGGTTTTTGGAAGTTTCGGGCCTCTCTTTCTATGGTTCTGGTGCGTTGGCGTGGCTTTAATAGGGAACACAGATAATTTGCTGGTTAGTGTTTTCAGATAACTGACGGAGTAGTTAGGAACTATTGTCGGATAAAAATATGAAAGCCTCGAGGATGCACCAGAACCAATTCAAGAGGATTTTTAAAAGCCCCATTTTTAGATGAAGTCTCAATCAAAACTTCGTCG
>JAPKXV010000357.1 GCA_026394635.1 Methanoregula sp.
AGCGCATACACGAGGTGAGTCGCCACAGTCATTGGCTGACGGCGGTATTTGAATTTCAGAAGCCCGCCGTGCTCTTTTTTTAACCACATCAGCTTCCAGCGATTCAGATCAAAAAAGAAACTCTGGGGAACGGCAGTGCGCTGGTCAAAGATTTCCCACATACGGTCTGCTATTCCAACCGGAGCCAGGCCTGCAAGCGATCCAAGACATTTCTGACTCCCAGTGCAGAGAAGATCGATCCCCCAGTCGTCCATAAGGATTTCCGCACCCCCGGCAGAGCTCACTGCATCCACGATATAGATGAGATTGTAACGCAGGGCTATCTCACCGATTTCCCTGATCGGATTCAACACTCCCGAAGAAGTTTCGGAATGGACCACAGCGATTGCTTTGATATCCGGCGCAGCAGCAGCGTCTTCGATCATGTCTAGATCGAGCGGTTTACCTTGTTCGGATTTGACTTCCTCCACCTCAAGGCGGCAGCGGATGGCAATCTCCCGAAGCATATTTCCGAAAACGCCGTTATTGATGATAAGGATACGGTCGATCGGTTCCAGCGCTGTGCTCATTGCTGCCTCTATCCCGCCGCGGCCGCTGCCATTCAGGAGGATAACCTGTCCTCTTGTGCCAATGATTTCCGCCACCCGTTCCGAGGCGCGATCCATGACATCATGAAATCGGGCGTCGCCGTGACTTATTGCAGGACGGCACATGGACTGTATCACTGATGGAGCCACTTCGGTCGGACCAGGCATCATGAACAATTCGCGCATTACTGTTTCCCTTCCTTAAAGCCCCCTTCCTGTCCTTCGGACATCCTTCCCCCTGGAGGGGGCAGGAAATGACTGTGGAGCAACTACTTCCCTTGCCCCCGGAACGGGGGAAAGGGACTGAGGGTTAGAAGGCCTGTGAAAAAGATTTAACATTTGTACACAAAAAAGTGCTTGCATTAAAGAGAATATATCCTTATCTTATTGTTAATAAAATAGATAAGGAGGATTTATGAAGCCGAGAAAGAAAATGCAGGAAGTACTGTTTCCTTTTATTGAGATGGGAAAGCTGGTTCCTGAAGATCATATGCTGCGAATGATCGACCGGTATGTTGACTTCAGTTTTATTGATGGACTGGTCGATCACACATATTCCGAGACAACCGGTAGACCGGCGGAGGATCCTGAACTCATGGTACGGATACTCACGGTCGGGTATTTATACAATCTCAGCGAGAAAAAGCTGTTCGAGGAACTCAAGATGCACGCTGCTTATCGATGGTTCTGTAATCTTGGGTTTCACGAAAAAGTGCCTGATCGAAGCACCTTGAACAAGCTTCGCAATCACCGATGGGCAAGTGACGGTATTTTTGAACAAATCATGCAAAATATCGTCAAACAATGCATTACGGCCGGTTTGGTCAGCGGGAAGCATCTGGCGGTGGACGGCACCAAAATCCGTGCCAACGCATCGATCAAAAGTCTCGAACCGATCGTTGTGGACACGGAGCTTGACGAATACCTCGGTCGACTCGGACTGAAGCGTCGTCCTAAGTCAGAGAAAGAGGGCGATACCCATCCCGATGACAGAGATTTCCGGGATAAGAAGTTATCGAACGAAACCCATCGCTCGTCGACCGATCCTGACGCTCGTCTCTATAAAAAATCCCTCGGTCAGGAAGCTTCCCTGTCTTACGTCGGCAACAACCTTATCGACACGAAGAGCAGGGTGATCCTCGCCGCGAAAGTCACTCAGCCAGGCATCTCCACGGAATCCGACGCCGCTCGTGAGATGCTCGATATGCTTGAGCAAACCGGATTGTCAAAGAACATACAAACGCTTGCCGCAGATAAAGGGTATGGCTCGACTGAATTTGTTACCGATCTCATCGACCGTGGCATCACCCCCCACATCCCTCTGCTCGCAAAGTCCGATCTTGAATCCATGCCAGTCTGGAAAACAAAAACATCTATCTTTGAACGACAGATAAAACGTGATGCAAAAGTGAAACAAGTGCTGGTTCGGAATTATGTGCGTCTGCTCGCCAAAACGCAAGGCTATAAACTATCGCAAAAATTAAGAAAACGTATCGAGCACATCTTTGCAGAGGCGAAAATTTGCCATGGTCTTGCTCGCGCCCGTTGCCGCGGGCTCGTTGCAATGCAGCAGCAACTCTCCTTAACTGCATTCGTTCAGAATATTAAACGTCTCGTCAGATTCATGAAGAAAAATAGTGCAAACACGATGATACCTATACGCGAAATCGGTTATAGTGCTTTATTCTTGACAATTCTCAGCAGCTTTTTCAGAACTTCCACCTTTTCTTAAATCTTGGAGTCTTCTCTTGGTAATAACCTCTGGGTAATAAATTAAAAACGCTATTTTACTCAAATTCTTTCTACGGGCTTTTTCACAAGACTTATACTATTTCGCTTGCAAATGATAAAGAATGATAGTATACTTCCTTTTGGGAATATTTTCCCGGAAGGAGGTGGAGGAGATGAGGAAGGCTGTCATTGTTTCGCATTTGTCGCCTGAAGAATTGAAGGAGCGAATGCTTGCATCCAAAAGTCGGGAGCAATTTCAGCGTTGGCAGATCATTTTCATAATGGATACCCATAAGTACCGTGCGGAAGAGGCGGCAGAACTTGTAGGGGTTTCTCAAGGAACGGTGTATCAGTGGATTCATCTTTACAATCATAAGGGTCCGGATGCTTTGATGTTGGGGGGGCGCGGAGGGCGAACCGGCGGACTTTTCACCTGGGAGGGAGAGGAGACGTTACTCGCTGAAATTGGCGAAAAAGCCATGCAAGGGCTTGTCGTTATCGCCCACCCAATCCGTGAATATGCTGAGAGGAAATTGGGACGTGCCGTGTCGAAAGATTATGCGTACGATCTGCTTCATCGTCATGGATGGAGGAAAGTATCACCCCGCCCTCAACACCCCAAAGCGAAGGGAGAGCATCAGGAGGAATTTAAAAAAAACTCCCCTTCCTCGTGGAGGCCGCTGCTGAAAGTTTCGCACAAGAAGATACACGACCGTTGAAGGTGTATTTTGAGGATGAAGCCCGTTTTGGACGTATGCAAAATCCAGTGAGGTGCTGGGCTCCCGAGGGTTTTCGCCCATGTGTAAAACTCCAGAGGGTGCGGGAATATACCCATGTCTACAGTGCGGTATGTCCAAAGAATGGTGATTCGTTTTCTCTGATTTTGCCGTATGCAAATACAGACATGATGACCATCTTTTTTCGGGAGTTTTCAGAATATTCAAAGCTCTTCAGGGTTGTGATGGTGATGGATGGCGCATCCTGGCATAAAGCAAAGATACTTGAATCATTCGACAATCTCCGCATCATCCATCAACCACCATACAGCCCGGAGGTGAATCCAGTCGAACACCTGTGGGAGCATCTTCGTGAAAAATATTTCAGAAACGGTTTCAGATCCACTATGGAGGAACTTGAAAACGATTTGTCGAACGCTCTTCTTGAGGTTTCAAAAAAGACCGATACCATTCAAAAATTGGTTGGCTTTCGTTGGGCTATTATTTAATGTATGATAGCGAATTAGTATTAATACCCGTATCGTATCCCTGGAGAACCGCGTGAAGGAACAGGCCGAACAGATTGTCAAGCTGTCCGGGCAATTGGAGATATCATACCAGAAAGTTCAGGATATCTCTGTCAAAGCCATCGAGGGAGCTTCGAACGTGGGGTCTTTCGGCGCCATGCAGCAGTTCTTTTCCGAAAAGAACCGCCCGCAGTCTCCGGAAAAGTAAGGAAAAAAAAGTCATTAATTATTGCGAACTTTGCGAGAGACTATCTTTTATCTCTCAGGAATCGGCGGCTTCTGACCGTCGGGAATAGCGTTTTTATAGGTGAATCCCTTCGTTTTTTCCGCGAATTCCTTACGGGCTTTCTCCAGGATGCTCTGGTCTGTAAGAATATCGAGGCCGCTTGCGGCAAGCACCTTCGCCGCGGTATTCATTCCCTTGAAACCGATGGATGAGCATGAGCTCGATGCCACCGCCCAACTGTGACCGGGGGAGCACTCGGGATTGGTGGCAATGCCCAGTGCTCCGTTCATGGGTACGAGCCAGCTTACATCGGAGGCGTCGGTGGAGCCGCCGGTGACTACTTTTGTGTCTTCGAAAGGCTCGATTACTGTTTTGACTCCTTTTTCCCCGACGCCGAGATTTTTCTGCATCGCCCTGGCGAATGCCTGCTCTTCGGG
>JAPKXV010000128.1 GCA_026394635.1 Methanoregula sp.
TCTTCAAGCACTTCCAGATAATGCAAGGGTTAGGGTGGGGTGAAAGTGTTCCTGCATAAGATCCCCGTGGTGCCGTCGGTGAAAAAAATCCTCTTTTCAGGCCAATAATGGGGGTTTGCTGCTTCCCGGCGTCCTGCAGCCCGTTTCCGGAATTATCATCGGCCCAAACGTGGCCATACCTGGTCGGGTCATCCCGTCGATAAAACTCCGGAAATGCAAAAAACATGGCTGTGTTTTGCGAAAACCTGGCCGCCGGAACGGGAAAATAAGGGAACCTTTGGATGTCTCACCGTCGGAGAGTGCCGGCCGGAAAAGTACTGCTCTCTCCCAGGCTTTCTGCAGCTCCCGTACGTATGGGTTGTCAGACACTTGCCTGACTGATACCCAAAATCTTCGTCGGTGTCCGTCGGTGGAAACTCAGGATCCGGGGGCTAAAACAGGGGTTCTTTATGGTTTTACGGACTACAACCCGATCCGCCTTGAGATCGTGCCCGCAAATGATGCTGTTTGATGATTTTTCAGAGGCCAGTTCATGCCGAATCCAGCCAATCGGAGGCCGTATTGCGGACTTCCCAGAATCATGTACCGGAATTCGCTGTTTTTTGCAACCAAAGTAAGAGAATTATCCCTTCTGGCAAGATGAGTGAGGGAGTGCTACCGTCGGAGAACTGAAGTTCACACCCGCCCGGAAGGATGCCTCAGCTCTCAGGCTCCCCAAGGCTTCTGCCCGGGTTGTCAGACACCCCAGTTCCGGGTCATGCCTGTCCTGAAGATCCCAAAACCGATGTAAGGAATAATCAGCCACCAGAACGTTGCAGGAGAAAAAGCCCCCGACCATATCCTTATTTCCCGCCATCGAAGGGGACGGGATGCCGGGACAGGTCGCCGCACAGCGGAGGAAAAGTGTCGTCATGCGAAGGCTAAAAGACGCAGCGCCGGCCATCCGTTCCCAGTTCGGCGTGAAAAAGATCGGCATCTTCGGCTCATTCGCCCGGGGCGAACAGACGAAAAAGAGCGACGTGGATGTTCTGGTCGATTTTGCAGAAGGTTATGCGACGCTGAAAAACTTTGTCGGGCTCGCGGATCGTCTCGAAGCTCTCTTCAAACGGAACGTCGATCTCATAACGGTCGAAGGAATCGACAAGTACATCCGGCACAATGTCGAGGCGGAGGTGATCTGGGTTGAAGGATGACCGGGTGTACCTCAGACATATCCTTGATGAGATCACGTTCCTGAGGCGGATATCTGAAGGGCGGACTCTTGACGATCTGGTCAACGATGATTATTTTGCCCATGCTGTCAGGAGCGCGATCGAAGTAATCGGGGAAGCAACAAAGAATGTACCGGACCTGATTAAGAAGAGAAACCCGGATATTCCCTGGCGTGAGATGGCAGCACTCCGCGACCGGATCATCCACGGGTATTTCAGGATCGATTATTCGGTTGTATGGAGTGTCATCATCCAGGATCTTCCTGAGATAGAGCCGAAAATTTCTGCACTTCTTGAAAAGATGGATGCCAGAACCCGGTAATCCTGTTCGCAGTGCGGCCCCTGCACGAGTATTCGTTCAGGATCTGCAGATGCCCGGCACAAAATTTCCCGGCCGGTTTCCTCAAACCATGAAACACGCACTCAAGACAATACACCGTCAGCTTCTCCACCGTGGCCGCCTCGACACATCGCGGCTTGAGGTCGCAGGCCGGGCGATCACGCCGCCCGGTATCTTCTTTTCTAGGGAGAGCGTCCCCCGCCCTCTCAAGTCAGTCCAGCCGGTAATGGACAGTCCACTGGGTCTTCCTGATGAGTTCAATGTGTCGTAAGACTCTGAGCCACCCCAGTTTCTTTTCTTTGGAATCAAAGTAACTCCATTCGTCAAGGAATTGTATCCCGGCATGCCATTGTTCCATCTCATGAGCGTCACAGATACCGAACCGGAACACGGCATCTTTTCCCAAATGCAGCTGCCGCTGTATCTTGTAATCCAGCATTTTTTTTAACAGGGGGCTGAGCCATAGTGAATTCTCCACCTCACAGACCAGTTCGGAGCCCCGGAAATTTTTTTGGATCTCCAGCACCAGCGACCGGACATCGTCCCCGTCAAGGTACATGAACACCCCCTCTGCCATGAACAGGAACGGCCCGCTGTGCTGCCGGACCTGTTCCATCCAGCGATAATCCAGTACCGAGGAGGCGATCAGGTGATACCTCTCCGTCCCGGTGAAAAAAGTTTTTTTAATCGCAATAATTTCCGGTAGGTCGAGATCAAAAAAGACCACGCGCCCGTTATCGGTCCGCAGGAACCTTGAATCGAGCCCGCAGCCGATATTGATAACAACGCCGTCTGCATAGTCATCGTATTTTTTTGCACGGATTGCAATATGGACAACGAGCCTCTTGTCCAGCGTGCCGGAGACAAGGATCCTGTCCAGCGTTTGATCCGAGCGGGAGAGCGTTTTATTCAGTTCGGTCGTGATCTCAACAGATTTCGGGTCGGATAATATCGGATTGTCCGAAACGGTCTCAAGGGCATGACAATAGAGTGTGAGAAACGACGTAGCTGCAACATCACCAATTCCTGCCAGCATTTTTCCCCTCCGGAATTTAGTCGCCGGGATAAACAGGTTATTGGGACTAATTACCTAAATCTTTTTATAAAAAAAGGTTCAGGGGAGGTCATACGAAGACGAAGGGAGATGGATCTGCGGGTAGAGAGGATAGGGTAAACATCAATCCATTGTAAATGTTTTAAGTACTTACAATGTTTACCCTATAATCATGGCAGCGGTAAAAAGGATTCCGGTATCCGAGTCTATCTGGAAAAAGCTTGGCGAGATGAAGGGGGCCGGCCA
>JAPKXV010000391.1:0-1285 GCA_026394635.1 Methanoregula sp.
GTATCCGTCAGGGGCAGATGCTACCGGCGAGTTGGCACCAGCAACCGGGCGATGCAACCCCACGAGATCGCGGAGATGCACCTTCAGTCCATTGGCAGCAGCTGGGACCTGACACCTGCATCGAAAACCACCGTTGCGGATCTGGATTTGACAAAAGTCACCGACTATATTAAAAAAGCAAACGAGACGGGGAGGCGGAATATCCCACCTGACGAACACCCGCAAACCGTACTCGAAAAGATCGGACTGGTCCAGGACAATAAACCTACATGGGCAGCACTCCTCCTCTTCGGGAAAGATCCACAACGGTTTCTGTCCCAGGCAACCATGCACTGCGGACTCTTCGACTCTGATGAGATCAGCGTGATGGATGACCGCATGGTAATGGGCACGATCATGAGCAGGTCAATGATTCAATGGAATTCCTCCGAAAGAATATCCGGGTTGCATTCGTGATGACCGGGGAGCCGGAACACAAACAGGTCTGGGACTACCCGGTTGAGGCACTCCGTGAAGCAGTCATCAACGCCGTCTGTCACCGTGATTACACAATCAGTTCAGCAGTTGAGATACGGATACTCAGAGATTCTCTGAAGGTCTGGAGTCCCGGACGGCTGGCATCCGGCATCACATTACCCGAGCTGTTTACCTCGCATGCATCAGTCCTGCGAAATAAGGGAATCGCACAGGTACTGTATGATATTGGTTGGATTGAACGGTGGGGCGGTGGAATTCAGAAGATGCGCAGTGCCACTGCAGAGGCGGGAATACCGGAACCGGTATTCCAGGAAGACCAGGGCTTCTCGGTGACATTCCGGAAAGATGTGTTTAACCGGGATTATCTCGTGCGGACAGGATTATCGGAGCGGCAGATATCCGCAGTGCTCTATGCAAGAGAGAACGGGAAAATTACCAATGCGGATTATCAGCGGATTGTGAAGGTATCCGGTACAACAGCACAACGGGACCTTAAGGATCTTGTCGCACGGAATATCCTTGAAATGAGCGGCAAGAGGAAAGGCGCTCATTATACATTGTCTCGTCGATGATGATGCATATGATGTAAATATGGTGAATAAGTGGTGAAAATGGCGAATATATGGTGAATAAAAAACCGGAGTAAATAGTCAACGAAAAGGGTATTAGGGACGCGAGTGGTCTTGCCCCCGAGATGCTTCCTTGTTCAGCGGTTGACCATACACACAAACGGGCATCATGTTCGCTCCCTCATTCCTCACTCCACTTCGTTCCGTTCCAGGCCTCCTCCGCTCACTTCATGCCCTGA
>JAPKXV010000391.1:1365-4184 GCA_026394635.1 Methanoregula sp.
AAACCCTCGCGGGCAACCGGGTCTGATGACACCGTTGCCTTCGCGATAAGCAAAATCGCCCGCTTTCCGCTATCGCTTACGGGCTACTTGCGGAGGCCGAGGCACGGCTGATGCCGTGCCACCTGCGACGGCCCGGTGAAACATGATAGGATTGATTGGGCGCTAACCCGGTAAAACTGGGATATGCCTTCCTCGATGAATAGACCCTGGGCGGGTAAGCACCCCGGTTACGGCCGGCCGCTGCCGGTCGTCGGAGGTGCCGGGTGGGCGTGGAAAGCTGGAAAAATCCCGGTACTCCCCTTAAGAGCAGGCCGGTTACGGGACGCCAGGCGGACCGTCGTGCCTGCTGGGGCCCCAAATTTATCAGGAATCGCTATCAGAAAAGAAATAAAGTCAGCGGGTCACATATTAACCGACCGGGCCGGCTGGCTGAATATCGCGACAAGTTCAAAGCCGGAGATCTCCCGGTCACTTTGTTGAACTCTCTTTTACGAACTGGTCAAATTGTTCCTGGCTTATTCTCCATTCGGCACCTACACGCAATGCCCCGAGCTTACGTTTCGAAATGAGGCCCCTCACGGTCTGATCATGCACCTTAAGCATCGCGGCTATTTCCGAGACCGTATAAAATTGAGGGATAGAGGGAGCCTTGGCCATGGATAGTACTTAGTCCTCCCCGGGGAGCATAATAGTAATCACCGGCTCACCCTCATCACCTGGTCCACAGACCGCTTTGAGTTCTACGGTTTCACCACCCCTGACATATACAATTCCGGTCGCCCTGGCTTTTTCCTGCAGGAGTTCAAAGGCCACCCGGAATATGATAACGCTGCTTCCGCGGGATTTCGTCGCAGCCATCCGGAACATCCAGAGCAGGTCCCACAGGCGGCCGGTAACGTCCTGGTCGGGCATCCTATCGAGATAGTGGGGTTCGATATAGCGCTCCCAGGCAGCCCGGGTCATTGCGACCGGGACCGAGATCCCAGCCTGCCGGGAGAGGTCCTCGGGTGCTGCGACCAGTTCCCCATCCTGTAGGCCATCGGCCCGGGTGTACCGGCTGACGATATCCTCCTCGGTCCAGAATGGATGTGGGGGTTGAGGTGGTCATACCCGACCACCCCGGAGACGTGGTTTCCCGTTCGTAAAGCCGGGCCGGATAACAATCTGATTGGCTGCCACTTTCGACCACATCCAGCCCATATTATGATTATGTGCATATACTGCGGCGAAATCCACCGCAGCACTATGATCGATGCACTCGGCGATGAGCTGGGGCCCTATTCCTCTATTAACAAAAATTTTGTATTCCATCATTACACCTCTGCATGATGGCCACAGGCCGGACAGTTGTATCCCGCGAAGTAGTTCACGGACCGGGCCTGCTCTGGCTCTCCCTGGTCCTCTGTCCCGGTTATATGGTCCTCAACTGGGACGATCGCACCGCAGTTCTCGCAGACTTCCGCACCTGCAGGCAAATCGCACCCGTAGATCGTATACCTGGCATCGCCGTTGTATCGCTCGCAATGGTGACAGGGGAGTTTTCCACTTTCGCGTATGCAGGTGTATTGTGAACAATCTGAACACCGGGAAGAAAGGACTGGATGATACATGGGCCGGAATGGCCGCCATGCTGGATGTGAACCCATTCACGCCACCTCCCGAAGAATGAGAGCACCGAAGTCGAGCGGACCGGAAGCGGTCATAACGGAGTAGATGTTTCCGTTAATTAGTACCCGGTCGGTCCCTTCCCGCCACCCTTCGACCATGTCCGCAGCGTGTTTTCTTGCTTCTTCTTCAGTCGAAAAAGGGTTGGGGTTTTCTATTTTCCCCGTGACCAGGTCAATCTCGTAGACAACGAACGGCATTATGATACCTCCGCCCGCTCGGGTCCGTGGCATTGATGCATCGAGATACACCGCTTGATGGTGACATACTTTCCGCATGCACCTGACCAATCGATCGTTTCTTTTGTGTGCAGCCACCGGCAAGATGAACAACGGTCCCCGATCTCGTTCGACGCTTCATCACAGGTCGTTTCTTGTTCATATTGATCTTCGATCTCTCTCGCTTGGTATGCAAGATCCTGTGCATCGAACTCAATCGCGGTTGCCTGTTTCTGTAACCGGGCAGATTCGCCCCGCAGTGCTGCGATGAGTGCTGCATCTTCAGCGGGTATCATGCCGGGACCCCTTGGGGTGTTGCAGGTCCTTTCACAATTGCTGAAGACACCCATTCACTCGTGGAGATGTTCGCGAATTTCCTTGAACCTGCGACGGTTGCCCGCATATGAGAGAGCGGGGAGATATATCGCCGGCCCTTGATCTGATACATTACTGCCCGGCCGGACCCGTTGATCCATGCCTGCCCTGCGTCGATGGGTTCGCCGGTATTGTTCCAGACCGGGGCCATGTCCCACACGGTCACACGTGACCGGTCCTCTACCAGGCGTGATACATCAGAGCGGGCGATTGCTGCCTGGACTATTTTCACATCGATTCTCAACATGCCGCCGGATAGTTTCACGGTTCCGACGTGCTCAATATTGGGAAATACACTTTGCGACAAGTTCTTTCACCATATACTATGTCAACGTGTGATATTAAATATCGTCGCCATGCGTGGTGTGAAAGTGAATATCGTATTATATCGTCATATAATGCAATAATAAAATTAGAAATTTTGCCCTGCGGAAAGGCCCACTGCCGGCCTTCGGCCGTCTCCGAGGTCCTTCCCTCCGGGTTCTTGATCTGTTGGTATGCGGGCGGTCCTTGGCACCGCGACGGCCTGCCGGCCGTTAACGGGTGCCTTCGTCCCTGGTT
>JAPKXV010000434.1 GCA_026394635.1 Methanoregula sp.
GGAAACGCAACGGCACCCGGTAACCATGCAATCACTCACCGTGTATCTCAATCGTCCGGAAGGGGAGATCTCCGATGCCCTGGATGCCCTTGAAGCTCTCGGTTATCCAGTACGGAGCATCGTATCCTGATCATGACAAATATCAGATCCACAGCGACAGGAACAGATCACAATCCTTTTGATGGGAAAATCCCTACAATGCATCCAGAGCCGGTAGTCCGGACTATCGTTTTATAATGGATATGTCACGCAGCATCGGCATCCTGATACCTGAAAAAGTCACTGAGAATAGGACATGGGTTGATACACAATGACATCCTTGAGCCAGAGAATGTACGGGTACAGCTTCTCCGAAATAGAAAAGGAGATCCTGTTCCGTAACAAGGATTTGGGCTATGTCCGCCCTGTCAATACGGGGGGGACTGTTTTTTACCTTGACCCATCCCCCTTTTTAAAAAATCCCAGGAGGGAAGTTTACGTTGCTCTATGCCCGCCTCCCCAAAAAGGGGCGCTTATCAAAGTCTCGGTTTCCGAAACAAAGGAGGAGATCGTCAGGGATCATGTCGGGTATCACCGGCTCCTGATCCACTGCATCACGTCCTTTGAACCGGTCGACCCGGCAACCCTCATCCGGCATCATTCCCTGCTCCATCCCGATGAAGTAACCGGTTTCTTCAGCCTGCCGTACACCGGGGAGGAGGAGATCGTCAATGAGATTGCCATGTGCTCTGCCCTGTATACGATCTCTTCACCCCCGCTTCCGGACCAGAAGGGGGGCATCAGCGCAGCAGTCCTCGGGAAAACAAAACCCTGGACCGGGTTCAAACGCAGCATGGAGGTCATCCCCTCCGAACTGAAACGGGAGTCCTCAGACTTTTTCTACCGGCTCTCCATTCAGGAAGAAAATTACACAAACCTCGCAAGCCGGGAGATCAACCTCGCCTTTCTCAATCCCGAACGCGTGCCCATGCACATCCCCATCGTCCTCGATACTGAGATCCGGAGCCTTTCGAAATACAAGGAAACGCTTCAGGTTGAAAAACCGCTGGTAACTGCATTCATGCTTGACGCACTGCTGTTGCAGCCGGTCATTCCCGATTCCCTCCAGCATACTCTTGTCGATACCATGTATGAACTGGTCTCAGACGTGAAAGGATCAGGAAACGTTCCCTATACACAGGACTTTGGCTCGCTCATCCCCCGGCTCGGCGCCTCGTTTGCCCGGTATAACTCACGGTTCAATGTCAGCAGTGACGATATCAGGAAAGGTGTCGACCTGTGGTCTGACATGTTCTACCGGGCGAAAAAGATCGTCTCGACCCAGCATCCCGTTGCCCAGCTTTACCGGCTGAGCGATGCGGCAAGGAGATTGTATGTTGACTTAAACGATGCCTATGGCATCGAAAATCCGATCATGGTTGCAGAGATCCCCGCTCATATCGCAGGAGCAAAAAATCCAAATATTTATGAAGAGGCATTGGACGATCTCAACCGGCAGGGTCTTGTCTACCGGGTGAACCACAGCACGATCAAGCTCCTCGATTTTGGGAAACAATGTCTGACCTAAAGTGGCAGTACATGGTCAATCCTTATTTTCACAATTGTTTTCATTGCTGATTCAGCACATTTCTTCCACACACTTTCCTGCCGCGAGCCGATCCCTTTTAATATTCTAGTCAGACATCCTAAGCACCGTGACTGAATTCCAGCTCACTTCCACCTTCGCGCCTGCCGGCTCCCAGCCGGAAGCGATAGCGAAGCTCAATAAAGGGCTGCGGGAGGATAACAACCAGTTGCAGACCCTGCTCGGCGTCACCGGGTCGGGCAAGACGTTTACCATGGCAAACGTGATTGCTGCAGTCAACAAGCCGACGCTTGTCATCGCCCACAACAAGACGCTTGCCGCCCAGCTTTACCAGGAGTTCTGCGACTTTTTCCCGCACAACCGTACCGAGTATTTCGTCTCGTACTATGATTACTACCAGCCCGAGTCCTACATCCCGGCTAAAGACCAGTATATCGAGAAGGACTCTGCCATCAACCCGAAAATCGAGATGATGCGCCTCTCCGCCACCGCGTCGCTCTCGCACCGGCGCGACGTGATCGTAGTCGCCTCAGTGTCCTGCATTTTCGGGCTCGGGAACCCGGAAAACTTCCGGAGCATGGGATTTGAGCTGGCGGTTGGCCAGAAGGTCTCACGGAACGAGATCATAAGCCGGCTGCTCGACATCCAGTTCGAGCGGAACGATCTCGACCTTTCGCCCGGCAGGTTCCGGATCAAGGGTGATATAATCGACATCGTGCCGGGATACTACAATACCATCATCCGGATTGAGATGTTCGGTGACAGCGTCGAACGCATCCGCGAGGTGGACAAAAATACCGGTGCAAAGAACGAGGAACTGAACTACTTTCATGTCTTCCCGGCCCGGCACTTCGTGACGCCCGAGAGCGCAAGGAAGACGGCAATCGCCTCGATAAAATCTGAGCTCGATGAAGTTCTGCCAACGCTCGGGATGATCGAGGCTCACCGGCTCGAACAGAGGACCCGGTTTGATATCGAGATGATTGAAGAAACCGGTTCATGTAAAGGGATAGAGAACTATTCCCGGCACTTTGACGGCAGGAAAGCGGGTGAAAAACCCTACTGCCTGCTCGACTACTTCCCCGACGACTTTCTCATGATCATCGATGAGAGCCACCAGACAATCCCGCAGCTCCACGGGATGTATAACGGTGACCTTTCCCGGAAAAAAACACTCGTCGAATACGGGTTCCGGCTCCCGAGTGCGCTGGACAACCGGCCGCTCAGGTTTCACGAGTTCGAGCAGTACATGCAGCAGGTTGTTTTTGTCTCCGCTACCCCGGGCCCGTACGAGCTGAATCGATCGGCGCAGGTCGTCGAACAGATCATACGCCCGACCGGGCTTGTCGACCCAGAGGTGGAGGTGCGCCCCACGGAAGGGCAGACCGGGGACGTGATCCGTGAAGTGCATGCGTCCATCGCGAGGGGCGACCGGGTGCTGGTGACCACGCTCACGAAAAAACTCGCCGAAGAACTATCCGAGTACCTCGCAGACCGTACCATCCGCACCCGGTACCTCCATTCAGAGATCCAGACGCTGGAACGGTCCGAGATCATCCGCGAGCTCCGGCTCGGCAAGTTCGATGTGCTCGTCGGCATCAACCTTTTACGGGAAGGTCTCGACATACCCGAGGTCGGGTTCATCGGGATCCTCGATGCCGACAAGGAAGGGTTTTTACGGGACGCGCGGAGCCTGGTCCAGATCATCGGGAGGGCTGCGAGGAACGTCAATGCACGAGTAGTCCTGTACGCCGACACCATGACCGATTCGATGAAGAAGGCCATTTCAGAGACAAAGCGCCGGCGTGATCTCCAGATCGCGTACAACACCCGGCACAACATCGTCCCGCAGACGATCAGAAAACCGGTAAAAGAGAAGGAAGTTGACATAAAAGATATAAAACACGTCCCGAAAGGTGAGATCCCCAATGTCACCATCGAGCTTGAGAAGCAGATGCGGGACGCTGCGGAGAACCTGGATTTTGAACGGGCAATCGCGCTCCGGGACCAGATAAAAAAACTCAACGAAAGGCTCAGGGCAGCCGGAAAGTAATCGTCTACAAGGGAAGAAGAAGGAAGAAGCGGCTCTGGAGAAATCCCCGTTCTCTCATCAATACCAGACATGATGAACCGGTTTTCGAAAGATATCGCAAGGGGGGCTGCCGCAGCAGTGGTGGGGGCAATGTAAATCGAAGATGTCCCGATGGACATCTTCTCCCATCAGTCATGCCGATGGCATGACTGCTGCCCCCAAGAACGTTATGAAAACGATGATTTCTCCAGAGCCAAAGAAGCGGTACCTTATTTTGTGGACGGGGCTGTGCTTGCAACCGGTGCGGAATCTGCTTCAATCTCCTGTATGTCATCCGCCCCAATCGCGTAATATTTCTTGATAATATTGCGTACCTTCTCGGATTCGATCCATCCCACGTCAATCTGCGTGATGATCCGGTTGATCTCCTTTGCCTGAAAAAGGACTTTATTCGCGATATCTTCAGCAAGCATGCACGTCAGGCCGACAATTACTGCGAGCGGGTTTCGTATATGGTCGCCCAGAATGGCAAACTGCTCGATGTTCTTTTCGATCTGCTTTAATGCGGTGCGCTGTGCCGCCTCCATCTGCTTGCGCTGGGTGATATCCACCAGGGTGCAGACCATCTGGTTGTCAGGGAGCATCCCTGCGGCGAGAAGTACCCAGCGGACATCCGATGATTTTGCAATAAAGCGTGTTTCGAAGTTTTCAACTCCCTCTGATTTGACCTTGGTAAAGAACACGTCGCGTTCGGATGTGTCGACCCACAGCTGGGAGAATGTTACGTCATGAATTTCCTGCACAGAATACCCAAGGATCGATGCGAACCTCTGGTTCACCTCGATGATGGAGCGGTTATCAACATCGATCAGCCCGGTACCTGCTTCGGAGTTGTTGAATATTCCCCGGTACTTCGCCTCGCTCTTCTGCAGGTTCAGGGCAAGGCTTGAGACAACTGCAGCCACCCCGACCATAATAATGGCTTTAAACAGGCCGGTTACCAGATCAGGGGCGGACCCTCCCATAAGAACGTAAATCATTAAGAGGTAGATCGCGGTAACAAGAAATGCAAACAGCATTCCCTTATTCGGGTACCAGTAGGCGGTGATGACGACAGGGATAAAAAAAAGTCCCGGGGTTACTTCCGTCATCCCGAGGGACAAACTGAAAACATTGACAAGGATGGCAAGGATGGTGGTGTTGACGATGATAAAGAACCAGATACCAACCATGCTCTCATTCTGGATGCCGGATACTTTGGTGTCCACCATTGCATATCAACCCTGCAAAGAATCTCGTACTTTTCGGCAACCCATTCCTGTGCGATTCTCGGGCAGACTTCTTTTTGCCATTAAATCCTCACATCATGAAGGTTAATTAACATTTGCTTATATGCAAAAAAGCCCTGGTTCCGGCTTCCCCGCCCACCGTTCCGGATTTGAAATGGCAAAAAAATATACGGGCGCACGAAAAATGCAATTACCCGAACCCCCAGTCCGCAAGCGTCGTGCGCGAAGGGTCGACATCCGCCCACTCCCAACCGAGCGCTTCGATGATCCGGGAGATCGGCTGTTTGATCGTTTTATCAAGCATCAGCTCCCAGTCGGGCACGAACTCTTTGGGCACCTGGTCGGCGTACTCAAAGCAGATCACATCGGTCTTGGGATATTTTCCCGTGACAGCTTTGATGTATACCCGTTTGGGCTTGCTCCCCTTGCCAAATTCTGTGTGGAAGTGCTCATTTGCGTACTTTGCACCCCTGACCTGCACATCATCATTTGCATAATCGTCAAGACCTTTCCCGATTCCCCCCGGTATCCCCGCCTCGTCCAGGGAATATTTCCCGGCACGGTATTTTTTTATCACATCGGAAAGGAACGCTTTAACCTCGGGATATCCTGCACCTGAAAGGATCAGTTCCATCACTTTTCCCTGGACGATTTTTGTGATCTGGGGCGTATCGCTCCGGCGGATTTCAAAGCC
>JAPKXV010000358.1 GCA_026394635.1 Methanoregula sp.
ACCTTTCGGGAACATCTGAAAAACGGCAGTTTCTCAATTTCAGTACCGCACTTGACGCCTTTTACCCGATGACAAAAGCACAAGTCACAAAGGCAGCAAAGAAAAAGATCCCCAAAGACGAACTGATCCGCCGCCACCAGGAATCAGCCGTAAAAAAGTTCGAAGCAAAAATTGCACATGCGGAGCGGGTCGCCGCAATTATCTATGAAAATTACCCGCTTGTTGCAGGGGTGATCTCCACCCTCTCAAAAGAGAGCAAAGAACGGTCATGGCAGGAGATCGCAGCGATCCTTGCGGCAAGCCGTGACGGCACAGGGACACGGATCACCGCAGTCCACCCTGAAAAGGCGGCAGTCGAACTCGATCTCGGGGAACGGGTGATGATCTACATCAACGACACGGTCGAGCAGAATGCCGGCAGGTATTACGATGAGATCAAGAAATTCCGCCGGAAAAAAGAGGGGGCGTTAATCGCAATGACAAAGCCGGTGGTGCGAAGAAAGGCAGTAAAGCGCGATATCGTTGCCCTTAAAAAACAATGGTACCACCGGTTCCGCTGGTTTGTGACCGGCGATAACGTGGTCGTGATCGGCGGCAGGGATGCGGGGCAGAACGAGGAGCTGGTAAAAAAATACCTGGCGGGTGGCGATCTCTTTGTCCACGCCGACGTGCATGGCGCAAGCGTGGTGATTGTGAAAGGCCCGACGCAACGGATGGACGAGGTGGCACAGTTTGCCGCATCCTACTCCGGGGCATGGAAGAGCGGGCACTTCTCCGCAGACGTCTTCAGTGCCCTCCCTTCACAAGTGAGCAAGACGCCCGAGCACGGGGAGTTTGTCACCCGTGGTTCGTTCATCGTGCGGGGGGAACGCACCTGGTACCGCAACGTAACGCTCGGGGTGGCCATCGGGTTGCAGCTCGAACCGCAGGCAGCGGTCATCGGCGGGCCCCCGGAAGAGATCCGGAAGCGTGCGAAAGCCTATGTGGAACTTATTCCCGGGCAGTTCGAGCCAAACGACGTGGCAAAGAAGGTGCTCCGGATCCTGAAAAGTGCAATTCCTGATGAAGTATCCAAAGGCATCAAGGGGATCCTCAACACGGAAACGGTGGCCGCATTCGTCCCGCCCGGCGGGTCAGGTATCGAGGGGGAGGCATGAAAGCGGAGTTCTGCGATCTCAAGGGCAATTACGGGGAGATCCGGTTCCTGCCGGAGAGCATCGATGACCTCTGGCACCTCCAGCACCTGGTAGCGCCCGGCGACCTTGTCTTTGCCACGACCCTGCGCAGCGTCACGGCTGCAACCGACAAGATCCGGCCGGAGAAGGTCGAGAAGCGCCCGGTCCGGCTCGGTGTCCGGGTCGGGCACGCGGAGTTCTCGGTGCATGCAGTCCGCCTGCGGATCAGCGGGGTGATCGAACACGGGGTGGATGCCGGCGCCCACCATACCTTCAATGTCGATACCGGGTACGAGATCTCGGTGATCCGTGCATGGAAGCAGGTCGACTTCGACCGGATCGACCGTGCGGTCAAAGCCTCGGTCTACGGCGTGATCCATATCCTGACCATCGAGGAGGGCGAAGCAGAGCTCTTCCGGCTCCGGCAGTACGGTCCCGAGAGTGTCGTCACCATCACGATGGGCAGCGGCAAGGGTGCTGAGACGGATACCCGTCAGGCATTCTTTGAGCAGGTGCTGGGATCCCTGCACGAGATCACCGGGCCGGTCATCATCGCCGGGCCGGGGTTTGTCAAAGACGATTTTGTGAAATTTGCCAAAAACAAAGACAGTGCCATCGCAGCCCGCGCCATTGTTGTCGAGACGCGGCGGATCGGGCGCGGGGCAGTGCAGGAAGTCATCGGCCTTGGCGCCCTCGAAAAGCTGATCGGCGACCTCCAGCTCGCCCGGGAAGTAAAAGTCGTCGATGAGATCCTGCTGCGGATATCCCAGGACGGCCCGGTCGC
>JAPKXV010000207.1 GCA_026394635.1 Methanoregula sp.
AGGAAGCCCTTCCGCATCTGCGATGGTTTCGACGATATCCCCGGTACGGTTACCTCCCGAACCGCTTGTACCGCTTATGCGCTTCCTCGATCGTCATCACTTCGAGAATGTTGACAATGCCCCCGGGCAGAACATCGAAGAACGCAGTATAGGAATGAGCGATATGCATCCGGCAGTGACCGTTCTGCAACAGCTCCCCATCCGGGGCAGTATACGGATCCTCAAGTTTCAGCAGATGCTGTTTGACGATCCTGCGATCCTTTTCCGGCAGGCTGTCAACGTACTGCAGTGCCCGCTTTTCGATGTTTACTCTCACGACGCATCTCTTTTTTCAGGCTTGCGTATTCGGGATCGCTGTCGAGCGGGACGAATTCTCCTTCCTCTGCGATCGTATCCAGGTGTGCAATGAAGTCATGACGCTTCCGGTCCTGCAACACCCGGCCGATCACATCCCCGTACCGTTCCCCCGGTTCCTTGATGGACATCAGGGCTTGTTTGGTATCCGTCGAAACGAGCACTTTCTCGGTAAGAGGATTGCAGTTCTTTGCCATGGTCATATTCTCCTTTTTAACCTGAATGTACCATTTGTCCTTTTACCCATTAAATCTCTGTGTCACGCCCTTATGCGTTACCTCCAACCTCCCGCACAAACCTCAATGGCAACGGATGTGATGCGCAGTGGACGGTACCATATTTGATTGGCATGCGGGTGGTGAATCCGAAGGTAGGTTATGACCTACTTACGGGGATCTTCACCTATTGCACACAGTAAATTTTAACCACAGATCCCCATAGAAATACACACCAGACATAGGGTATAATTTAAAAAAAGTCATCGCATTTTTCTGCGAACACGCACCGATTCTGCATGGGCAGGAAGCCCTTCCGCATCTGCGAGGGTTTCGACGATATCCCCGATTGCCTCCAGCCCGTCCCGGCTGATTATTTCAACCGATGCCGTCTTGCAGAAGTGCTGCACATCGAGCCCTGAATAGGTCTTTGCATATCCTGCTGTCGGGAGCACATGGTTGGTCCCCACCGCGTAATCCCCGCAGGCAACCGCAGAGTACCGCCCGACAAATAGTGCGCCGGCGTTCTGTACCCGGGTGACCACAAAAAGGGGATCGGCGACCTGGATTGAAAGGTGCTCGGGAGCAATTGCGTCCGACACAGCAATCGCTTCTTCCAGGCTGCTGACAAGGACATACCCGGAATTTTCGAGCGCCTTTTCAATGATCTCTTTTCTTGGCGCTTTCCGGGTCATCGCGGCGACCTCTTTTCCGACCCGTTCCGCAAGGGATTTATCCGTCGTGATCAGGATGCAGGCAGCGTTGGGGTCGTGCTCTGCCTGGGCAAGGATATCGGCGGCAACGATGCGGGGGTCGGCAGTTTCATCCGCGATGATCCCGATCTCGCTTGGTCCTGCTGGGAAATCGATCTCCACCTTCTCACGGAGCATCATCTTTGCCATGGTCACGTAGACATTCCCGGGGCCGACGATCTTCTGCACCGGTCGGATCGTTTCCGTGCCCAGCGCCATCGCCGCGATTGCCTGCGCTCCTCCGGCGTTATAGATCTCGGTGACACCGGCGATATCCAGAGCAACGAGCGTGAGGGGTTTTATGGGAGGCGGAGAGCAGGCGCAGATCTCCCTGACCCCGGCAACGCGTGCGGGGACTGCGCACATCAGGGCTGAAGAGGGGTAGGCAGCACGACCTCCGGGCACATAGATGCCGACCCGGCGGAGCGCGGTTGTTTTTACGCCGAGCACGATACCGGGCTCAACTTCTTCCAGCCAGAGGTCCCGCGGGCGCTGGAGCTCGTGGAAGCGTTCAATCCTTGCCTCCGCTTCGACAAGGCTCTCGACAATTTTCGCATCCACCTGGTCATATGCGGATTCACGCTCTTCATCAGGGACTGCAATATCGGTAAGATCACAATGTTTTTTCGCAAGCGCCCGCAGTGCAGAGTCTCCCTCGTTCTGCACCCGTCCAATGATCCCGGTGACGGTACCGCGCACATCCTCAAGGCTGGACTTCCTGCCCGCGATCCATGCATCGACCTCGACTGCCTTCCACATAGTGCGAAAGATTCGGCGGGAAGGCTCGTTAAGGTTTCGGGCAGCACAGGGTACGCGACGATATGCCCGCGTCCGTACCAAACGTTATCAGCCTTCCACCATGAGACGAGGAAACCGGTTAAAGAAAAAATGAGCGCACAAAAGTCAACAGAAAACGTGAGGGGCGGTTGTCATCCCCTCTGCCACAGTGGCAACATTTTGGGTTAATTCATGGACATTCTACTACAAACAACCCTGATACGTTACGCCCGATATGGGCACTCTATCATACACTTTCTGTTAATATATGTTTTTTGTTAATCTCAATAGTTTAACAATCATAGGAAGGGAGTATATGAAATATTGAATCTCCACGAATTTTTTAACCACGTGGGCAGCTGGCTGAAGAAAATACAAAACCTATAGTTTTTTATTACCTTAAAGGTAAAATTACTCGATCTGATATGGGTTCTTCACAGGATGTTATGCGGTTATACATCACACGGGAAATCTCCGGGAATTTTTCCCAGACCGATGGATGGTCGGTTGCAAAGTCCCACACGGTGTCGGGATACAACCAGGTGTTTTTTATCGAACGGTTCTACAACGGTATGAAAGAGCTGGTGAAACTGGGAGTGACCTTTGACCGGATCGTACCACAGGGCCTGATCGATTCTATGACCACGGGATTACCGGGTGCATCTTCGTTTTCCCAACGGCAAAACCGGTTCGAAGTGATCGTCCCGAAAAATACCGATATCTCCGCGGTGCCGGCGTCATGGAAGATCCATTACATGAACACCTTCGGTTACGAAGGGGAGTCTTTGGTCTGGAATAAAAAGCCGGTCAGGAAGGAGAAAGTGGAACCGGCAAAAAAACATGCAGTTCCAAAACCCGCCTGATCATCCCTTTTTTTGGCATTTTGTTTTTTCATTTCGTTTCTGCGATTATTGCCCGGACCCCGGTATTTTCGCTAATCCCGATTTGTGAACCAGGTATGCGGCAGCAATCCCGGCCAGAAATGCGACCGTCATTGAACTGACGATCGTGAGGATTTCTTTCAGCCATCGCATATACGCCAAAAGGAGACCGGGATCGCGATCGACTGGTGTTAAGAGGAATCCGGGTACATGTTCATGCGAAGGACAAAAATGACCCCGTCATCATCCAGCATGAGCCGGACAAACCCGACTCTCGTGAATATTTTTACCCGTTTCCTGCGGCTGGGACTGACAGCGTTCGGTGGCCCTGCGATGGTCGCATACATCCGTACCATGGCAGTGGAGCGGGAGAAGTGGCTGGATGACGCAACCTTCAACAGCGGGGTGTCGCTGTGCCAGACACTGCCGGGCGCCACGGCGATGCAGGTAGCGGCATATACCGGATTGAAAGTCCGGGGACTTGCCGGTGCGATCGCTGCGTTTACCGGGTTCGGATTACCGGCGTTTGTGCTCATGATGATGCTCTCGGCACTCTACTTTCAGACGTCCTCCCTGCCCCCAGTAGTCTCAGTATTCCGGGGGCTTGCAGTCATCATTGTCGCCATCATTGCGACCGCTGCGATCAGCTTCGCCCGGATATCGTTGAAAAAATGGGTGCATGTCGTCATTGCAGGTATTGCCGCCGTGTTGTTTCTTTCAGGAGTGACCCCGATCCTCGTGATCCTGATTGCAGCCCTGCTGGGGTTACTAATTCCCGGAGGCGACGCACCTGCACCCGAACCGCCACGGGCAGGAACCACACGGGGACTGGAAAAAGGGTATTTCATCCTTATCGGGCTCGTCGCGGCGATGTTTCTTGTGCTGTTTTTCTTTTCAAAAGAACTCTTTGAACTCGCCGCAGTGATGTTCCGCATCGACCTGTTCGCGTTCGGGGGCGGTTTTGCATCCCTGCCCCTGATGTATCACGAGGTCGTGAATGCGCACGCATGGCTGGACAGCGCGACGTTCCTTTCCGGCATCGCACTCGGCCAGGTGACCCCGGGGCCAATCGTGGTCACAGCGACGTTCGTGGGGTACCTGGTGGCCGGGTTCTGGGGCGGCGTAATTGCGACAATCGCTATCTTTTCACCATCGTTTCTTTTGGTCGTGGGGGCAGAGCCCTATTTTGACCGGATGCAGGGTTCGCCCCGGTTCCGGCGGGCGATCCGGGGCATTCTTCTTTCATTTGTCGGGCTGCTCCTGAGCGTGACCATCCGGTTTGCCATGGGAATATCATGGGACTGGCCGCTTGTCCTCCTCGGTGCCGGTGCATTCATCGCCCTGCTCCTCGGCGGCGAGATCCTCTGGGTTGTTATCGCAGGCGTGATACTTTCCTATCTCTTTTTTTAACGACTGCCAGATGGATGAGGTGTATTACTCTGCCCGGATGATCGTGCCGGGGTTCTTCCCGTTGATCGCCTTTTCGATATTACCCTGTTTGTGGCAGTTGATGATCCTGACTTCCCGTATGTGGACGGCATTTTCCAGCAGGTCGGCAACCATGGGTTCGATGACCATATCCTCTAAATCGAGCTTTTTGAGTTCCTGTGCGGTGATCTCCCTGATAAGGTCAGCATCAGGGTTGACCCGGGGATCTTCGGTATAGAGCCCATCCACGTTTTTGCCGATAATGCAGCTTTTTGCCCCGATCACTTCGGCGATCAAAAACGCGCCGGTATCAGTGCGGTGGGGCGGGATCATCTCGTTTTTGGCCGGGTGTTCGTACAGGCCATAGGGAGGCGTGCCGTGGACAACAGGCAGCAAGCCAAGCTTTAAGAGAGTGGGCAGTTCGAGCAGGTCACCGGTATGAATGCGTGTCCCGTTATACTTCGAGAGCAGGATGGAAACCATGATCGCGTTCTGCTCGGAGATCTTTGCCGAGAGCTCCGCGAGAACTCCGGTGGGCATCCCCAGATCCATGCCGATGTCCATGATGTGGCGAACCCTGCCGCCGCCACCCGTGACCACGAGAATCTGGTGTTTTTTTGACAATTCCCCGATTTCCTCGCAGAGCGGGTACATGACCTCACGACCATAATCGATCGCGCCGTGGCCGCCGATCTTGACGACGTTCAGCTCCGGTGCGATCCGGATCTGGTCTTCCAGAGGCCGCTTTCTCTTCATGTGCTTTCGTACCAGCGTTTCGCCCATAAGGCCACTCTGTAACTCAAGCCGTTTCTTCATATTCCCTCACGTACCTAGGGGTATCACGATGGGAAGTTATAAGCCAATGTAAACCAGTTGGTATATCAGACGATAATTCCGCTCCGGCACAAAAGCTGATAAATAAAAACGCGGATTGTCTAGGGAGATGATGAGTATGAAGATCTATGTGCGGGAACGCCAGAAAGTCGGAGAAGGTGTAGAGTCGCCCAAATACCGCATCGTTGCGGTTACCGGCGGTCAGCTCCAGATTGAAGCACCCCATTTCCGAAAATTCGAGATTGAACAGATCGCTAAAGACGTCGGTGCACAGGTTGTCTTTATGACACCGGTGCCGGATGAGCAGAAGAAGAAGAAACACTGAACCTTTTGTTAGGCCGGGTTTTAGCTAATGTTGTTGGTTCCGGGTGCGCCTGGAATTTTTTTTCATGATTTTTTTTAATTTTTTCTGCTTGCCGGAATTTCTTAAAAAATATTTCATCCGGGAAGTTGTTCCCCTAAAAATTCAAGATCCAGATGACCCCATGCGTTGTCATCTGGGACCGGGTGCTCGACTACATGGGCGGAGCGAACGGCAAAGCGTGAGTGCCAAAAGCACGAACAGGAGAAGAACGGAGTTCTTCGAAGTACTGAAATGTGAATAAAGGAGGGAGGAAAACTCCCCCCTCTTTTGATTCGGTTTTGTCAAGAATTGTATAAGAAACGTCAGCGGGAACAAGCCGGACTAATAACGCCACTTCTGTTTTACCGGAACCTTTCATCACTCCGGAACGACTCCGCCCCATGGGCAGCGGTCTCCAGCCAGCCGCACGATGCATCCGGGTACGCATCGAAGGCCGGCACGTAGGGTTTGATGTCGAGCAGCGGCGTACCATCGAGAATGTCGATGTCCTCGATGATCAGCGTCCTCCCCTCTACCCCAATCAGGCGGACGACCGAGAGCCCTATCGGGTTCGGGCGTTTCGGAGCACGAGTGGCAAAGACCCCCCGGGCAGTCGTGTCCAGAAAAGGGATGATTTTCAGGTCATATGACCCGGAACGATGGAAGGCATAGATCAGGATGATCCGGGAAAAACCGTCAAGATCGCAGAGCCCTTCTGCGTATTCCTCGAAGATTTCCACGGTTCCCTTAACAACCCGCGCCCCGGTAGGCTGGATGGGCATCCCCGCAACGTCGGTAAAGGGAGATCGTATGGTACCGATCCGGGTATAGGTGATCGGTGCATCCGGATTCGTGTTCTCTTTCATTTTATCCAGTGTACTGCACTGGGAAACGAAAACATTACCGTTCCTGATCCGGGAACGAAAATTCTTCTGCAGGTAAGAATATTTCTAAGAATCGATCAACCCGGCAATTACGCAGGGACCTGATATCCCGGGCGGTTTTTTCCCTGTGGTCAGGATTATGGAGGAACTCTTTACCATAGAGCGCAAAAGAGAAGAGGCAAAAACTACAATTGGGAAAGTCGTCTAACTAATTACCAGCAATCGGGAATTCCATGGGTATATTGCAGAGCAGGGGGGAGAGCAGATGAACACGGTCCGTCGATCAGCGGTGATCCTTGTAGGGGGGGAAGCCCGGCGTGCCAACGGGCAGGAGAAGTACTTCTTCGTGTACGAGGGCAGGACATTCATTGAGCGGCTTATCAACACCCTTGAACAGGTCGTTGACGAAATCATACTCGTAGCAAAGGATCCCGAGCAGTGCAAACGGTTCCATAACCTTGATGGTGTCCGCTGCATCACCGACATCCGCCCGGGCATCGGCCCGATCGGCGGGCTGCATGCTGGGGCGCTGGCAGCACACGGCGACACGCTATTTGTCTCTGCGTGCGATATGCCCTGTATCGATGCCGGGGTTGTGCGCTATCTTTTCGATATCTTAGGCAATGCGGATGCCGCGATACCCAGCTGGAATTATGACATGATCGAGCCGCTCCATGCAGTATACCGGCGGTCGGTTCTTTTAGGATACCTTGAGGATCACGAGTCCTATTCCCTTCGCCCGATGATCCGCAGCATCAGCACCCGCTATGTGGCGGTTGAAGAGCTCAGGCAGTTCGATCCGACTCTGAAAACATTCACCAATATCAACAAGCTTGAGGATCTCGAGCGGATCAATGCGGGCTCCGTTCCCGGCCATGATGAGGGATAACAGGACAAAGACGTATCTCGATGTGATTGTGAATCCTGTGTATACTACAATCATGGATGCCGATCTTGACTAAAAACCGGATTATATTCAACTGCCCGAAACTCAGCAATCATCAGGAATGGCTAATCATCTTTATGTGAGCGCAGCCAATATTCCCAAAAGAGAATAGCCATGGTCGCGCTCTCAGTTGATGTCCTTTTTGATGCGGCAGTCCGGATCCAGTTACTGGAACGTTCGATTACGATCTCGTTTGCCGATAACACCGTCCGGATAAAATTCCCAACCACCCGCAGGCTCGCAGAGTTTCTCGACGTCCCCCA
This sequence comes from Methanoregula sp., assembly GCA_026394635.1. Classification (GTDB taxonomy): domain Archaea; phylum Halobacteriota; class Methanomicrobia; order Methanomicrobiales; family Methanospirillaceae; genus MVRE01. The sequence goes on from JAPKXV010000207.1 coordinate 7,678, forward strand.
CTATTACGTGCTCCCCTATTTTGCCATGATGGAGCAGGAGGAACTCGTCACACGCGCAGAGCGGGTCGGGATCATGACGACCGCAAAAGGCAGCCGGAAGATGATCGGGATCATGAAGGTGCAGTATGAGGCGGAGACCGTGGGAATCATCGTGCACACGATTTTTACAGAGAGCGCAAAGAAATGCCAGGCCGAATGAAGATTCCCCTCTCATCTTTTTTTCCCATCA
>JAPKXV010000082.1 GCA_026394635.1 Methanoregula sp.
AAATTTAACAAATCCAGTATCGCCAGTATCACGTACACAACATCATTTTTCGGAAGCCACTCCATCACATCGATTGGCATGAGAAACACCTGTTCCTTTTCAACTCCTTTGATGATGTTGTGACGCTTAAACATATAATATTTATTGACTTTATTAATATATATAGTTAATTACTTTTTAATATTATTAAGTACTGGCAATTAGATTTGTGCAACGGCCTCTGTTGATAAACGCAATGGCGATTTGGTTATTGTATGCAAGGACGATGGGAACGGTGTTCCGCAGGATGAGAAGGAGAATATCTTTAAGCGGGGTTTTGGGAAAAATACCGGGCTTGGTCTTTTTCTCTCCCGTGAGATCCTTTCAATCACTGGCATCACGATTACCGAGAACGGAGTCCCTGGTAACGGTGCACACTTTGAGATTATCGTTCCGGGTGGAGCGGATACCCGGTGAATAAAGGACCCAAAAATTCAGAGCTCGCTGGAACACCGCGTCCCCGGGGCGAATGGTGTGGCATGCCTCCTGGCGGGAAAAACGAATAAGACAGACTACCCGTTGGGTGGAATCGGTCCGGTTGATCCCATGATTGTTGCAGATGATCGGGACCGTAACTGCAGGAATGCATGCGGCGATCAGGGAGAACCGGGGGTAACGGGAAGGATGACCTGCCGGAGACCTTCGGGCTTTTGGAACGCCTGAACCCTAACTATCCCGGGCACCGGCATCGGGCGTGCACTCGTATGGCAGATCATTGAAGCGCACGGGGGGAAGATCAGGGTGGAGTCTGAATGAGCAGGGAAAGGGGCTGCGTTCCGTTTCACGCTGCCGGGTAAGTCACCGGTGAATGAACTGCATCAGTCAGCCAGGCAGATGGTCCGGATAACCCGGCCGCCAGCTCAGGTATAAAACATGATATAGGGTGAGGTTACTATAGAGGTATATTGATGACTCCCAATCCGTTGGCCGGGAGAGAGCCCCTCCTGGTACTCCTCGTGGAAGATAACGAGGACCACGCAGAATTAATAAAACGGAGCCTCGCCGAGAACCGGGTGGAAAAACGGATCATCTGGGTTGATAACGGGGAAAAAGCCCTCCATTATCTTCTGCACCAGGGTGAATATCATGACCCGTCAACAAATCAGAGACCAAATCTTATCCTGCTGGACCTCCGGCTCCCCCGCATTGACGGGCTTGAAGTGCTCAGAACGATCAAGGGAAATCCTGAATTACAGCAGATTCCGGTTGTTATCCTTACAAGCTCGGCAGCAGAGACGGATATCGCAAAGGCCTACGAATTTCATGCAAATAGCTACATTGTAAAGCCCGTGGACTTCTTAAAATTCACCCGCCTGATGGACGACCTCGGGTTCTACTGGCTGGGCTGGAACCAGCAACCCAATTGTCTGAATGATACGCGTTGAATTGGTATTGGTTGGACAAAGGACCCGAAAATGGTAAGAATGTTGATCGAGAGACCAGAACGATGGGATGCGCATTATGGTATCTGACGTACGTGAGGCAGGAAAAGTCCTGCTACAGCCGGAAAACTTCCTCACTATCATCTTTTTTGCCCTGTCCATCACCGGGCTCTACCTCGTCAGCCTGGAAAACTACCTCCTTTTCCATGGGATTATCGAACTCATCAGCATCGTCATCGCGTTCATTATTTTTATCCTGGTATGGAATACCCGGCGGATTGCCCCTGATACGTTCTTTTTATTCATCGGTATATCGTTCCTGTTCATCGGCAGCATCGACATCCTCCATATGCTTGCCTACAAGGGAATGGGTGTATTCCCCGGCAATAGCTCTGATTTACCCACCCAGCTCTGGATCGCTGCACGGTATTTCCAGGCCATTACCTTCTTTATTGCGACACTCCTGATCGGTAAATCCCTGTCAAAGGACCGGAAATATGACAGTTGGATCATCTTTGGCTGCTGTGCGGCGGCATGTACGCTCCTCCTGACGAGTATTTTTGTCTGGCATAACTTTCCCCACTGCTTCAATGAGGGGCAGGGACTCACCCCGTTCAAGGTCGCCAGTGAATATATCATCTCAATTGTCCTGGTGGCAACGGTTGTTGTCCTGGTAATAAAAAGGCGGTACCTGGATTCTGAGGTGTGGTCTCTCCTTATCGCAGCCCAGCTCTTCCTCGTTGCGGGCGAACTGGCCTTTACCTCCTACGTCAGCGTGTACGGGTCCATGAATATGCTCGGGCACCTCTTCAAGCTCGTTGCGTTTTACCTGTTCTACCGTGCGATTGTCGTTGTCGGCTTAAAACGTCCCTATGACCTCCTCTTCCGCGAACTGAAACAGAAGGAGGCCGCACTTATACAGAGTGAAAACCTGCTCAATGAAATGGGAAGTACCGCTCAGATCGGGGGCTGGGAATTCGACACGGAGACTTTAACGCAGGTCTGGACTGAGGAGGTATACCGGATCCACGACGTTGACAGGAATTATAAGCCATCGGTCAGCGATGGGATCGGGTTTTACGCCCCCACGTCACGACCCAACATAGAGAATGCCGTGAAACGAGCCATAGAATTCGGCGAACCGTTTGATCTCGAACTGGAGGTGGTCACGGCGAAAGGGAACCACCGCCTGGTGCATGCGATCGGAAAAGCATACCAGGAGAACGGGAAAACGAAGAAAGTATCA
>JAPKXV010000280.1 GCA_026394635.1 Methanoregula sp.
AATGGTGATCCCGGGGCTCATGGCAATCTTTGCACCGGTGGCCTGCGGGCTTCTCCTCGGGACGGCAGCGCTTGCCGGACTCCTCGTGGGTTCAATCGCCAGCGGCTTTATCGTTGCCGTCATGATGGCAAACGCCGGCGGCGCATGGGACAATACGAAGAAATACATCGAACAGGGTCACCTCGGCGGAAAGGGCTCACCTGCACACATGGCGGCAGTCACCGGTGACACGGTCGGGGACCCGTTCAAGGACACCGCAGGCCCGGCGCTCAACATCCTGATCAAACTGATGGCGATCGTAGCGGTGGTCTTTGCACCGCTGTTTATCTGAAATACCCTATTTTTTCAAAGTGTAGATAAAAACCTGACAAAGGATTAATCACCGTTACCGGGGGCGAGATACAAAATTGCTTTACAGCGTTCTCACCAATTAAATCCCCGGCGCCAGATTACATTCATAAAAAGGTGGGAGTCGGTGGGATGGTCGTTGCCGTTCAGGTGCAGGATCCCAGATCAACACAGGCATCCGTCGCGATACGCGTGTATCTCTTCGGGTTTTCTTCAAACTGCTTTTTGCACCAGTTGCAGCAGAAATAATATTTCTGCTCCCTGTAGGTGCCGGTGAATTTCGCGTCGTCCTCATCGACGATCGCCAGACAGGCGGGATCGGTTGCCATCGTAGTTTGCCTCAGTATCATGTACTCGAATCGTGGTTATTTCTGTAGTGTTACCGCATTTCCCCCATTGCATTTCGGGTTATCCGATATATTGGACAGGTTCATCCGGGGTTTCCTCTTGCGCATGCTTGGCAAGATGGGCAAAAATATCGGACCGTGTCTTGAGGAGGAGGAAAAGCACGAGAACCGGCATGGTCGCATCTATACCAAAGACCTGCAGGGCAAACACCACAATGCTGCCGAAGATGATGGTGAGGTGCATCGGGATGATCCGCTGGTACGGCCGGAAAAACTGTTCGTTGACGTACCCGGCTCCCTTTGGCCCCTCGTGCCGGTACGTAATGTGCGAGTAGAGGTGGTTGGCAAAAAAGAGCCCGCAGGAGAACCAGATGTTGGGATCCGAAAAGTTGACGGAGCCAAAGATCCCGGACTCTACGATAAAAGCGTAATACCCCCAGTGGAAGAGGCCGTAATGGAGGGTGAAGAACCCGGCAAGTCCGCACTTGTAGGCCCGGACATGACGGGTGCTGATCGTTCCCGAAACACCCCGCTCCTGAATGGGTTTTCCGAGATCCGCTGCAAGAGTTGCGTTATCGGCACCCAGAAGCGATATGACGGTGAAGATGCCGATGATGATGCTCTGCGCCCAGTAGATGAACATGACGGTTGCAAGGTCCCAGTGCTGGACGATGGCGAGCACGATGGTGACGAGGTTAGCAAAGAGCAGCGAGATGACCGGCGGGGTGACCGTGATCTCGCCGGGAAGGATGCGGGATACGCCGGGAATCTGCACCATGGGTACTTTTTATCCGGATGGGATCGGTGATGCTCTTTTCGGTTTTCTGGTGGACACGTGGGGGCAACCGTCATGTATGCCATCGGGGATTTTATAATGTCGGGTTCAATAACCGGTAAGGAATCACTATGGTTGTACGAATTCTTGTCGCGTACGCGACGCGGAATGGATCGACGGGGGAGATAGCACATGCAGCCGGGAGGGAACTATCGGCAGCGGGGCACGCCGTTGATGTAGCTGAACTGAAAACCATCTCAACGCTCGCAGGGTACAACGCAGTTGTCATGGGCGGCCCGCTGTACATGGGGAGTATTGATGACGCTGTCGGGAAATACAAGGACCAGCTGGCGCACCTGCCGGTAGCGGCATTTGGAGTTGGTCTTGCCCCGGTCTCAAAGGATGCAAAACAGATGGTGGAGAGCATGAAAGCCCTCCATGCATCGGTTGCTCCCTTGCAACCGGTTGCAGAAACCCTCTTTGCCGGGAAACTGGATCCGTCCAGACTCTCCTTTGTCCAGAGAAAGATGACAGAGTTTGTCAAATCGCCGGTCGGGGACTTCCGGGACTGGAACGCGATCGCGGCATGGGCAAAGGAACTGCCGGGAAAGATGAAACTTTAACCGGTTGCTTTGTCATCGCAGGGATTAACAAAAAACCGGATATTCGGGGGTTACTGGAGATTGAATTCGGCCGCTTCTCTGGAGAGGAAATAACCCAGAACCGTTCTGATGACCACAACAACGGCGAGATTGATGAGATCCTGCTGAGTTGGGGAGAGCAGGGTGGCAAGAATATCAGCCGCAATCAGAAATTCCAACCCGAAGACAATTTTATCAGTAAATTCCCTACGGATCTGATTATAGGTGAACGATGGTTTTGAAAATTCAAGGAGGATTACCCTGATTATCGAGTTCGGCGGATATATGAACTATATCGAAGATCGCTGGCACATCCATACAGAGACAGGATCACGATACGACATGAACTTTGGGGTCTGATCCGGCATGACTCCCGGTTATCACGGGGGGAGTGATGGAGCTCGTGCAGACATTCATCATTCTACCATGCAGATTCCGGGAGGGGTCATGAGGGCGATAGTGGACGGGGGTCGTGGTTCCCAGGGCAGTTGGGGTAAATACCCTTTTTAAGACTGCATGGCAGAGGAGACAGATCCATTCAAACCCTCCCTCCGTATCCCTTATCACCCACCCGCCACCAATCATTCACTATGGATCCGGTCATTGCAAAAATCCGAGAAGAACTCAAAAAGAACGCTGACCTGACAACGCAGAAGTCCTTCCACCGGTTCTTTAAAGAAGAGGTGAAATTCTACGGAGTAAAGACCGGGCCGGTCGTTAAGATCGCAAAGAAGTACTGGAGTGACATCAAATCCCGGGATAAACAGGAGATCTTCGAGCTCTGCGAGGAACTCTACACATCGGGCTACTGCGAGGAGGCCGTTATTGTCTCTGCATGGATCCCGAAGCTGAAAGACCACTTCGAGCCGGAAGACATCGCCGTGTTCCGGCACTGGATTGACTCCTACATCAACAACTGGGCTGCATGCGATGGCTTCTGTAACCACACGATGGGTGACTTCATCGAACGTTTCCCGGAATATACCGAAGATCTTAAACGCTGGGCGCGGTCTGAGAACCGGTGGATGCGGCGGGCTGCGGCCGTTTCACTGATCGTGCCGGCAAAGCGGGGGAAGTTCCTTGACGACGTTTTTTCAATTGCAGATCTTCTGCTGACTGATAAGGAGGATATAGTGCAAAAAGGATACGGGTGGCTGCTGAAGGAGGCGAGCCGGAAGCACCAGCAGGAGGTGTTTGCGTATGTGATGAAAAACAAGAGGGAGATGCCCCGGACGGCACTGCGGTACGCGATCGAACTGATGCCCAAGGATTTGAAGGCAGAGGCGATGAAGAAGGGGGGGTATCTTTAGAGGAAATTGGGATATTACATCTTGCGCAGTTCACGCTCAGACCCATTGTTACAATAGTACGCGTGCTTGAGCTCAATCATCGGGATTATCGGGCAGGTCGGACAGATGCATGCATTCCTGATGAGCGTGCAGGCGCTTTTGCCGGTTGCGCAGTACAGCAACTCCATCTTTCCCTTTGCGCAATCATTGTAGGTCGGACATCTCCCACAGATGCACAACGCCTTGTTCTTATCCATCATCATCGTGCGTTCTGCATCGGTCATCTTCGTCATGTTCTGTAACATTTCAACACCTCCGCCCGGTAGTGGGGACCCCCGCATATTTCCTACACGGGAATAATTACCCAGCTGTTCTTTTTACTCTTGTGCGGCATCATCCAGTTTTCCCTTGGAATTGTTTGAGGCGCTGCTGCACGAAGCTGATGAGATCATCAAGGTGTGCACACTGGTTGATCTCATCGGTGGTGATAAAGGGCGTCAGGTCTTTTCCGGCCTGAATAAATGCGATGGGAAAGGTTTCGGATCCAGGACCAAACTCAGAAGAAAATTCATTGCGGCTCAGGAAACGGGCCGTTATGCCAAGGTCATTAACAAAACGCCTCCATTCCTTCTTCATGCCAATCGGGCTGTGGGTAACCGCATACAGATTACAACCGCCCGGCTCCTCTTCCGCCACCTTGTGACCATAATCCTTCATCTTTGGCAGTATCCCGCTGTCGGCATTATAGATAAAAACGAGATTTTTTTCAGATGGCATATATCAACCAACTCTCTTTTTCAACCCTTATACTTTGGGATCGTTCAGACGAACACCTGGTTGAAATGGGTTGCAGATTCTGTTTTAAACTATCACAAATCCACGAAAAATTCTTTTAATAACCTGCTCGTGCAGCCTGATATGCAGGGCGGTTCCGGCTGGATCAAAACCCTGCCCACGCCCAATTCATTCCTTTCTGCCCGTCAGAACAACAAAAATCCGGTTCCGGTACACGACATCCACATCAGAAAACCCGCAGTCGCGAAGCCATTGGAGCTGCACGGAGAGCTTCGCGTTCAGATCAAGCGTGTCCCGCCGCTTCAGGATCTCCTTCTGCTCATCCCCACTCAGCGGACCACTACGGACAAACTCGCCCCAATACTGCATATAGTGCCGGTCCAGTACGGGAGTTTCCCCCGCGGCCTGATCGGCATTCACAAAGACGCCCTTTGGGTTCAACGTCTCATATATCCGCTGGTAGAGATTCCGTTTGTCTTTGTCGATGAGGTGGTGAATTGAAAGCGCCGAGCAGATCAGGTCATACCGTCCCCCGAGGTCCGTGGTAACATAATCACCGGGGATGTACCGGACATTTGGATTGCCGGCAAACCGTTTTTTTGCCACGTTCAGCATCTGGTCTGATATGTCAAGAGCCGTGAGCGACGCTTCCGGGTATCTCTGTAAGAGCAACGCACTGAGCAGGCCGGTCCCAGCCCCGATATCGAGAATTCGGGGATGGTCAGATGGCCAGTCCGTCGCCCAGACTGCAGTTCCGTAAAAGGCGTCAAGCTCAGGGATCACATGTTGCCTCTGGGCATCGTACTCGGATGCGATTGCATTAAAGGCGGTGCGTATATGTTCCATGGAGCCACGTTCCTTCTCCCTGATCTGGTGGGGTGGGCTGCGCAATCAATACAATGATAGTATCGGGCCTTTTTCAAAAGTTTGTTTGGATTCGGATTTTTTTCATTCCCCTCTCTTCTTCTTCCCTGCCGTCAGGGAACATGAAAAGGGGTGAGAGATAATGGAGGTCCGCCGTGAATGAATCGAGGACCCGGGTTACATCCCCAGCTTCTTTAAAAACCGCTCGTGCAGCCGTGTGTCACTGCCAAGTTCCGGGTGGAACGCAAGCGCCATGTGTTTCCCCTGCTCTACAGCAACAATCCCTTGTTTGATCCGGGCAAGCACATGCACACCGGTACCGGTTCCAGTCGCAACGGGCGCCCGGATGAAGATGGCATGGAAGGGGCCTTCGTCAAGCCCGTGGATTTGAAGATCTGTTTCAAACGACTCCTTCTGCCGCCCGAATGCGTTCCGGTCGACCGTGATATCGATGAGACCGAGCGGGCGGATGCGGGGATCGTCAACACGGGTTGCCATGAGCACCATCCCTGCACAGGTCGCAAAGATGCCGCCGGAAAAGTTCCGGATCGGGTCGTAGAGATGGTTCTTTTCAATCAGCCGGGAAATTGTTGTGGATTCACCGCCGGGAATAGCCAGCGCACCGCACCCGGAGATCTCCGGGGCTTTTTTTACGGGAAAAACAGAGCACGGGGATACCTGCCCCATGCGTTCAAGGGCATGCTCAAACGCATCGATGTGCTCGCTCACATTGCCCTGAAGGGCAAGCACGCCGATCTTAACGCCCACGGTACTGGAGCACCTCGTCCTCGCGGAGCGTGTGCACATCGAGCCCGGGCATTGCGTCACCGAGCCCCCGGCTGACGGCGGCGATGACCTTTGCGTCCTCGTAATGGTTGACCGCTTCCACGATCGCTTTTGCCATTTTCTGGGGGTTGGAGGACTTGAAGATGCCGGAACCGACAAAGACACCGTCTGCACCCAGCTGCATCATCATGGCTGCATCAGAGGGGGTGGCAATCCCGCCGGCAGAGAAGTTCACGACGGGGAGTCTGCCGCGTTCCGAACATTCGATGACCAGTTCGGCAGGCGCCTCGATCTCACGCGCGTAGTCGGTCATCTCCTGCCGGTCCATCCCTTTGAGGACCCGTATTGACCCCATGATCGCACGCATGTGCCGGACTGCTTCGACAACATTGCCCGTCCCTGCCTCGCCTTTTGTCCGGACCATTGCCGCACCTTCATGAATTCTTCGCAGCGCTTCGCCAAGATCGCGGGCACCACAGACGAAGGGGACGGTGAATTTCTTCTTATCGATATGGTATTGTTCGTCTGCCGGCGTCAGCACCTCACTCTCGTCGATCATGTCCACACCGAGCGTTTCGAGCACCTGCGCCTCGACAAAGTGGCCGATCCGTACCTTGCCCATCACCGGAATAGAGACGGTATCGATGATCTCTGCTATGATCTGGGGGTCCGCCATGCGGGCATCACCTGCCATTTTCCTGATGTCGGATGGTACCCGTTCTAACGCCATCACCGCAACTGCACCGGCTTCTTCGGAGATCTTCGCCTGCCCGGCATTGACGACATCCATGATAACGCCCCCTTTCTGCATGGATGCAAAGCCGCGCTTGAGCAACTCAGTGCCGAATCGCAGTTCTTCCAGGTTCACACGACTGTGATCCCTGGCAACGGGACGCTTTGTTACCGTGACCGCACGGACAGCAGAAAGGATCTCCCTGCCACCCACTTCAAGAGACCGCTCACCGTCACCGATAGTATACACCCCGGGCTTTTCGAACCTGACACCCGCCCCGCCTGCCATCACCGCCATCACGATGCCGCCATTGTACCCGGGGCGTCGCTTTTTGTCCCGCTTCATCATCCGATACGATGATGTGAGCCTGCCCCTGAAAGCGAAAAAGACAAAGAGGAACAGGACCGTAATTCTCGCCGGGATAAAGTTGAAGACATCATCCATCCTTGCAGACCACCAGCCAAGCCGCTCCCGTTCGTCCCGGTACCCAAGCATCGCGTCCAGCGTGTTTGCCGCACGATATACCGCTGCTCCAGCAAGCCCGAAAAGCGAGTAATAGAAAACCGGGGAAACAATGCTGTCGGTGAGGTTCTCGGTCAGGGATTCATAGGCAGCAGAAAGGATATGGTCGTTGCTCAGGGCGGTGGTATCGCGGGAAACGAGCATCTTTACCCGTTCCCGTCCGGCTTCTGTTCCCCGGTTCAACGCTTCGACGACGGCCAGCGCATGTTCTTCGAGTGATCGCCATGCAAAGCAGCATTTGAGCAGGAACGGTGCAATGATAAGGTACAGGTACCATGGGGCGAATTTCCAGAATAGGAATGCTGGTATCGCAAAGAAAGCCACCGTAACAAACCAGAAAAATACACCGGCGGTGCGTTGCAGGCCTCGTGTGTATCGTTCGGGTTTTCCCCACCACGCGATAAACCGGCCGAGGAGTGCAACCGGATGGAGGTGCGAGTGCGGGTCCCCGATACACCGGTCGATGAGCAGGGCAGCAGCGAGCACGAATACCGGGAGCGCGATCACAGACTCTGCCGGTACCATGTATAGACAGCCCCGATAATCAGCATCAGAAAAGAGGCTGTGTTGAGGATATCGATCTTCAGGTACAGCCAGGCACTATAGAGAATGAGGGCAATGCCCATCGCGATCATGAGGGGGTGCGGGCGGCCGAAGGCAACCGGCTGGATGGTGGCTTCGCGTGTCCTTTGGGGTGCGGGCGGCAGGAGCACGCGGACTACCTCGACCCGGAACGCTGCCTTCATTACACCATAGCCGGTGATGATCTCGATATCAAAGAATCCCTCGTGGACGTCCGGGTTGATGGCAATGGAAAAGAGGGTCTCATCGACAATATAGAGGTTTTCATGAAAAAAGGAAGAATATATCCCTGCGTTTGCGGCGGTGATGGTGATATGGATCGGCGAGCCGCGGTTTAAAAATTTTAGTGTCAGGATGCCCCCGATCTCCACGTTTACTGAACCTTTCGGGACCTCGATGGCATTGATGCCGCTCCGGTTCAGGAAAATCTCATACACGTTGTCCTGTGCTCCCTGCCTCTGGAAGACTGCAGCAACAGACAACGGTAACGACATGTTCACACCGGTTATAGGTTGAGGTTCTTTGGAAGGAGGTTGGGTATGCCTTCATGGATAGGGTAATCAACCCCGCACTTTTTGCAGGCAAGTACTCCTTCAAGTATCTCGTGCTCATTCTCTTCACCAACGGAGAGCCCGAGATCCCCCTTGCATACGGGGCAGCAGAGAATATCAAGGAGCTTGCGCCTCATGAGACTTCCTCCCTGATATCAATGATCTGGGTGATCTCGGGGCCGGTCGAGATTAGGGTAACGGGGCAGCCGATATCATCTTCGGCCTGCCGGACAAAATCCTTTGCCTTTTTGGTGAGTTTTCCGTAATCGGTAACGCCAAAGCAGGACTTATCCACGCGGTCAATTCCCGTTATTGCCGCCTGGGTGCACCCGTTTATCATCGCGGAATACCGTGCCATCCCGCTATCCCACCCGCCGATCCTGCGCTTGCGGTGGGTCACCGTGCCAAACTCCTGGATCCCCATTGCGTCTGACGTGTCGGCAGACATCTCGGTGGAGAACGGTCCTTCCCCCACCCGCGTCGGGTATGCCTTGAATACAACAATAACGTCATCGATCTTTGTCGGGCCGACGCCGTTGTCCGCTGCGATCTGGGAGGCGGATGTGTCCTTGCTCGTGACAAACGGGTACGTCCCGAAGTACAGCGAGATCCCAAACCCCTGCGTCCCTTCCAGCAGGACGAATTTTCCTGCTTTCAGTTCATCATCGATCGCCTTTGGCACGTCGAGCAGGTACTCGGCAAGCTCCGGGACATCCTTCGCCTGTGGGGCTACCCGCATTACACGGTCCGAGTTCGCGGGACCGCAGCCGGAACCCGTGCTGCCGATCTTTTTTGAGAGATGGACGCTGCCTTTGTCCCGTGCAATATGGTCCTCAGTGATAATGCCGCACCGCTTTTCAACAAAGACCCTCCCCCGGACATTGAGGCGCTCTACCTCCTGTTTGAGGACGCGGGGGTCAACGAGAACCCCGCTCCCTATACAGAGTTTCGCGTCCTTGTACACAAAACCGGACGGGACCATCCGGACCCCGTATTCTTTCTCGCCGACTTTCACGGTGTGACCGGCATTCGGACCGACGCCGCCACGGGAAATGATAACGGGTTTATCCTTAAAGGCGACGTGGGCAACGATCTTTCCCTTTCCCTCATCACCAAAAAAACCACCAACGATAATTGTACAGCTCATTGAGATATCAAGTAGTGTTGGTTGAATCTGGAAATAAAATATCCGTCTGATAAAAAAAACCCTCACAAAAAATGCTAAGCCGGAGGCATCCAAAGAATCAGGTCTGAAAAATTGTCA
>JAPKXV010000003.1 GCA_026394635.1 Methanoregula sp.
ATGCTATTAAGATCGGTGGTAGAGCCTCGCCAATGCCCCTCTTTTACCCGATCTCGTACTTGATCGATGAAATATATTGGCAAATCGGAAAAACCCCTATTTTTGAGTGTCACTATTTAGCGAGATGGTCCTGACTCGGACTGGGATGGTCCTCTGGCCTGCTCCTCCCAGAACTTACCAGCACCAGCCTGCCCGACCCCGCCGATCCCCTGCCCGGATCTGCGGGGATCTGGTGCCCGGCCGGGTCATCCGGTGCCCCGGTATCGAATCCGGGCTCAAAACTGGCGATTTAGCGAGAATTAACCATTTGGCTAACCATTTTGGTTATCATGTGCATAAACGAAATAAACCTTTAAATCATGCATTATTCCAATTTTCCTATTTTCCAGCCCCGGATGAATACCGGGGCCGGACCGGATCCCCCGGAGATCTCCGGACCGGATCGGGAGGATCATGCCAAGACCATATGAACCCGATAACAACCCGCGCACAAATGGAATGTTTAAATAAAATTGGGGCGCCAATGGTACACTTTGTAGGGGCCTATAAACATTAATTAATCGAGAGCGGAAGTGCAGGATCATGGAAATTAAAATCTTGAAAGAGTTGGTCACGAACATTATTCCGGGGATTAATCCAGCTGACTTTACCGAAAATGATGGACTACCTTGTAAGCTTGTCAACATTAACAGCCTCATCGATGGAAAGATACATCAAAATTTGTTGAATTCACAAAAACTCTCGAATTTGACGAGGAGAGGAACTACTGTAGACGACTGCCAGCTTCGATATGGGGATGTCGTCGTTAGTGAAAGGGGGCCGGTGTTTAAAGCAGCCATGATTGACTTTGAAATCGAAAATTGTTTTGTGTCCATGAACCTTTCAGCATTCCGTCTTGAACATTGTATCCAGCCCCAGATCGTTGTTGAGTATCTCAATGGTCCGGCATGTCAGCAGGAGCTTAAATCGATGAGCAGGGGGTCAAAGTACCTTTTTGTGAAACTGGATGACATTATGGAACTAAAAATACCGGTTCCACCCCAGGAATTACAGAAAAAACTGGTGGGGTACTGTGATACTGTGAATTCCTATCTTGCTTGCCTTAAAAAAGAAGAAGCACTGATACGCGACCTGAAGCAGCATATTCTTGCGAGTGCATTGGAGGTGCCACCATGAGCCAGACATGGGAGGATCTCACCGAGAGAGTCCGTTGCATTGCCGACCCTAAGAAAATCGCAAGAATCTCTCATTTCCCGTTCTCAACCCGGAACTGTCTTCTTGGTTTTATCCTTTTGAAGAAATTTTCCGAGACCGACCCCGATGGCTCTGCGGACTTACACAATATAGAAACGACAACTACTGGGATTACTGATCTTCTGAATACAGCAGTTCACCGGATCGAACAAAAGCATCCAGCATTACAGGGATGTTTTGAGGGCATGAATTTTAACAACACGTTTTTTAGGAAGGCGCCAATACGCGATGCTTTTTGGCAAGGTGTCGTCGCGCAGTTCTCCGGGATTGAGCTGTCCTGTCGGGATTCGAAGAAATCATGGGATTGGGATGACATTTGCCTCTTGATTCACGATTACTGGTTCAGGTCTGCAATTCCTGAATACGGGTATACTGAAACGCCTGCCAGCGTTATCCAGCTGGAAACCGAACTGATCAGTCCCCCCGATGGTTCTTCAATATACGATCCATTTTGTACTAATGGGACATCGCTTGTCGTGGCTGCTAAGACAGCTCGGTCAAAAAAACTACGATTGTTTGCCGAAACCGGCACGAAGGAACAGGCTCTCTCGGCTCGCCTTAATTTTCTCATGACGGACCATCTTGATAGTTCCGTCGTATTTAGTAACCTCGTAAGGAAACCCGGATTTGTTGAGGGGCCCCGTAATCTTATGAGATTCCAGCGGATTATCGGAACCCTTCCCTCTAACAATGATTACAGGTGCGTAGATGTCGCGCAGGACGACCCCTATTCACGTTTTGGCTATGGCATACCTCCCGTCACTCAAAGTGATTTTACATACCTCCAGCATGCAATTGCCTCACTGACTGATGACGGTATAATGGCAATTGCCGTACCGCCCTCAGTACTGTTCAAACAACGGAGCGAGGGGAGAATACGGGCAGATATAATTAAAGATGATCTGGTCGAAGCTGTTATTCTCCTGCCGAAAAAAGTGTACCAATTTCACGCTTTCAATTATGCTATTCTCGTTATCAACCGGAATAAAGCACCCGAACGGAGAAATAAGATTCTCATTATCGATACTTCGAACGAGATGTGGCAGGGTAGGAAAATCCACACTACATTCTATCCGGAGTATCTTGACAAACTGATGACTGCATACCGGGATTTCATCGATGTTGAGGGGTATTGTCGGGTATGCACCATAGAGGAGGTTGAAAAGAATAAGTTCCTGCTTGATGTCGGGCGGTACGTTAAACAAACGCGGGCGATTGTACCGAAGGTTGATTTGCGTGTGTTATTAACGAAATTGGAGCTGGCTCACCGGATGCAAGTTAACGAATACGAGAGAGTTCGGGTCAAAGCCGATGAGATTATTGAATACCTGGAATCGATGGATCAGGCATGTTAATCCACGAGCATCATCTTACATTCCGGGCAATACTGCCAAGGGATCGCGCTCCACGATTGCACCTTGTCTTTGGTGAGCTTCACATGGCAGCGGTGCATGGCTCCATGACCATTCGGACATTGCCGGGATTTGGATTTCATAAAATAGTATACTATTTTGAGAATGATAAAGTTAATCGGGCGAAGGATGGGGGAGATTTGAAAGGTATGGCATCAAAGATTAATCAGTAGTTATACTGTTAACACAACATGTTACCATTACTATATCGTCGGGTTCGCTCTCCCCGAGGACTGCGCCCTTTTAGGCACCGGGGTGTATCTTCTCATGACGAATATGCCGGGGCTTGTTAAGGTTGGGA
>JAPKXV010000319.1 GCA_026394635.1 Methanoregula sp.
TCATCTCGATCAAGACGCTCTTGGGGGCTTCGGCCATGCCCCCCGCCGCTATGGCATCCCCCATGATACGATAGTGGAATAGGAGGTTCACTTGAATCTGCAGAATTGTCATTTTAATCTGCATCACTTTTTTCTTTACAATTTCAGGAACGGTATTTTAACACAAAATCCATCGTTGATTTCGTAAAAAGTTTGGGGCAGGACTGGTACCTTACCCAAAAAATTAGAAAACTCCCAAAAAAATTAGCCCGTGCAGGTGAGACACTTATCCGGGTTACGGGGTATATAATATTCGCTGTGGATAAATGGGCTCTGCAGAAATCCCTGATCTCACATCATTACCAGAGATCCATGATGAACCGGTTTTCAACGGATATCGCACGGGGGCTGCCGCAGTGGCGGGGGCGAAGCACCCAAGAACGTTATGAAAACGATGATTTCTACAGAGTCGATAAATGATTCTTTTAAAAAAAATCCTTGCGGGTGAGAATTATAAAAAAACAGTTGTACCGGTACCTTGTCCCGGTCATTTCCGCATGTATGCTTTTACATCGCGGTATGCCGGTTTACTGGGCATGACGGGGTAATGGGTGGATTCGAGTTTGAAGAAGCGGTTCCGCTCCATGTATTTTTCGTGGATCCGCTGTTCGATCGACTTTAAAAGGACATGATAGTACAGTTCATCGCCACCAGCCTCGTCAAGACCGATCCGGTCCATCAGGGTACCAAGCAGGTTCTCCATAACCTCTTTTGAGAAGATCGTCTGCAATCCTTTCTTGTCGTACACCTGTGCGATCAGGATAAGATCATCGATTGCAGGGGCGGCCTGCTCGCGGATCGCGTCATCGAACTGGATCCTCTGGCTCTCCGGATAGTGTTCATCCCGCTCGTTTCGGGACCTCCCAAGATACTCCCGCTGCTGTTGAGTCAGGAACCCGGTCTTTTTTGCTGCCATACCATGTATCCGGTGAAGTCCATTTTTAAACGTAGAGTAAGGGCAAAAAAGCCGGCTGGATTCTCCTGACCGAATTTGAGATAAAGGGGGCGGGATGCCCAAAAATCATTTCCCGTATTTATATTAATGTTTATACACATACCATTACCACATCAGCGATTTTGTATCGTTGAACACGAGGAATAGAATAGTGACCAATACAAGAGGAATAGCAATACAGGAGCGGACTTTTTATGAAAATGGTACCGGATACAAGCGTCCTGATCGATGGGCGCATCACCTCGATGATAAAGACGGGGGATTATAAGGGTTCAACAATAATTATCCCTGAAGCGGTTGTCGCTGAACTCGAATCGCAGGCAAACCAGGGAAAAGAGATCGGATTTTCCGGATTGAACGAGCTCCAGTCGCTCTGCAGGCTGGCAGAGGAGAAAGTAATCGAGCTTAAATTCTCCGGTGAACGCCCCACTCTTGAACAGGTGAAACTGGCAAGCGGCGGGGAGATCGACGCCATGATCCGCCAGATCGCGATTGAGAATGCTGCACAATTCATCACGAGCGACAGCGTGCAGGCGGAAGTCGCACGGGCAAAAGGGCTCAACGTCACGTATCTCAAACCCCAGATTACAGACTTTGTCCCTCTGGGCATCGACCAGTTCTTTGACGAACGCACGATCGCCATTTACCTCAAAGAGCGCGTCTGCCCGGTCGCAAAGAAGGGGACGATCAGCGCGATGAAACTCGTCCAGATACGCGACCAGCCGACGACGGAGTATGAACTGCGGGCACTGGCGCAGGAAATCCTTGAGCGGGCAAAGCGGAGTTCCGACGGGTTCATCGAAGTGGAGAAGCGCGGGATCACCGTCGTGCAGATCGGGTCGATGCGGATCGCGATTGCGCGCCGGCCGTTTTCCGACGGCATGGAGATCACCGCAGTGCGCCCCATTGTCGATGTAACCCTTGCCGATTACTCGAAGGCAGACGTTATCAAAAAACGGCTTTCCGGTGAGAAACGCGGGATGATTATCGCGGGTGCACCCGGGTCCGGGAAGACAACGCTTGCCCAGAGTGTTGCAACGTATCTGTACGACAGCGGGTTTGTTGTCAAGACCATGGAAGCGCCACGGGAGCTCCAAGTACCCGACCAGATTACGCAGTATACCATGCTTGACGGGAGCATGCAGAACACTGCTGATATACTCATGCTTATCCGCCCTGATTTTGTCATCTTTGACGAGCTGCGCAAAAACGAGGACTTCAGGACATTCGCAGACATGCGGCTTGCAGGCATGGGGATGGTCGGTGTCGTCCATGCAACGGATGTCCGGGACGCACTCCAGAGGTTCTCAGACCGGGTGGACTATGGCGTTCTCTCGCAGATCATCAATACGATCATCTTTGTCAAAGAGGGCATTATCACCAAGATCTACGATGTCGGGTTCACCATCAAGGTGCCGGAGGGGATGGCAAATGAGATGCATATCCGCCCGGTAACGACGGTAACTGAGTACGAGTCTCAAGAGCTTGCCTTTAACGTATTCCGGTATGATGGCGAGACTATCATCATACCAGTAACCCATGCTGCCGAACAGGTCGACATGCCGGTTAAACCGGTGCTACGGGCAATTTCCTCATCACCCTTGGCTCAGGCAGTCCCGCAGAGCCGGACCCCTGCACCAGAGATGATGCCACGGGAAGAGGGCGAGAAGCGGCCGGGGTGTAAGCTTTCTGAGAAGGAGATCCAGCGGGAGATCGGGCGATACACTGACGGGGAAGTTGATGTGCAGATGATCAGCGACACCAAGGCGGTCGTGTATATCGATGACAAGGATGTCCCGGCTGCGATCGGGAAGGGCGGCAAGAATATCTCGGCTATTGTCAACAAGATCGGGATCGGGATCGACATCAAACCAAGGAATGAACAGGAGAGACAGAAAAAAGATGAGGATGAGTTCAACCTTGGCGGCGGGGTGAAGATCCATATCGATAAAAAACAGTTGACAATTGTCGCTCCTGAACATAACGGCAAGATCGTGGACGTCTTTGCGGGCAAGGAATACTTATTTACCGCAACCGTGAACGAGAACGGCGAGATCCACCTTGCCAAGAGCTCGAGCATTGCGCAGGAAATGATTCGTCGCTATACTGCAGAAGAGATTATCAAACTACGGCCCGTGTGACCGGTCATACATTGGGTGGTTCTTTATCAGGATGGTGAGACAAAATTGAGTGGATTTGATCTGGGTGCATTTGAGAGAAAAGCACAGGGACGGTGGACTCATGCATTCGAACCAGACCCTTCGGATAAAGAGAAATATTACCTGACCGTCGCGTACCCGTATCCGAGCGGCGCCATGCATGTCGGGCACGGGAGAACATATATCGTTCCCGATGTGATCGCAAGGTTCTGGCGGATGAGGGGGCGGCAGGTTCTCTACCCGATGGCGTTTCACGTGACCGGTGCTCCGGTGATCGGGATCTCAAAAAGGATCGCAAGGAACGATGAAAAGACTATCCGACTCTACCGGGATCTCTACAAGGTCCCGCAGGACGTCCTTGCAAAATTCAACGATCCCCTGACGATTGTCAAACACTTTTCCGATGAATACCAGCGCGTAATGACTGCCTGCGGTCTTTCCATCGACTGGCGGCGCCGGTTTACGACGGTCGACCCGACCTATTCAAAATTCATCGAGTGGCAGTGGAAGCACCTCTATGAAGCGGGTCACGTTATAAAAGGCGTCCACCCGGTGCGGTACTGCACGTATGACGACAACCCGGTCGGCGACCATGACCTCCTGGAAGGCGACAAGGCCGAAGTCGTTAAGTTCACGCTCGTCATGTTCCGGTTCGGCGACGCGTTCATCCCCACCGCAACGCTCCGCCCCGAGACCATCCACGGTGTAACCAACCTCTGGGTGAACCCGGCAGTGATCTATGTGCGGGCATGTGTTGACAACAAACCCTGGGTAATTTCCCGGGAAGCGGCAGAAAAACTTGCCCTGCAGGACCATTCCGTGGTCGTGGAGAAAGAGATCCCCGGTAAAGACCTGGTCGATAAACGGGTCTCCCACCCGCTCTGCGGGGAGATCCCAGTCCTCCCGGCAGACTTCGTCGACCCGGATATGGCATCGGGCATGGTGATGAGCGTCCCTGCTCATGCACCGTTCGATTATATTGCATTGCGCGACCTCCAGCGGCAGGGAAAATATACCACCATCAGGCCCATTCCGTTAATAAAAGTTGAAGGATATGGCGAGGTTCCGGCGCAGGACGCAGTCGAGAGAGCAGGCATTACCAGCCAGCTTGACACCCGCATGGACGCGCTCACGCAGGAGATCTACTCTGCGGAATTTGCAAAAGGGAAACTCTTTGACCGGTACGGCGGGAAGCCGGTGCGGGTAGCCCGCGACGAGGTTGCGGAGCTTATGACCGACCAGCACGGGTCGGTAATCATGTACGAGTTTGACACCCGTCCCGTGGTCTGCCGGTGCGGTAACCGGGTAAAGGTGAAGATCCTCCACGACCAGTGGTTCCTGAAGTACAGTGACCCGGCATGGAAGGAGCAGGTGTCTGACCAGCTGCTGGATATGGCGCTCGTTCCCCCTGAGGTCCGGCTTGAGTTTGACCGGACGGTTGACTGGCTCAAGGACTGGGCATGCACCCGCCGTGTCGGGCTGGGCACACGGTTCCCCTGGGACACGACCCAGCTCATCGAACCGCTCTCCGATTCGACCATCTACATGGCATATTACACCATCGCCCACCGGATCAAAACGATAGACCCCAACATCCTTTCACCTGAAGTCTTCGAGTATATATTCCTGGGAAAAGAGTCCCCCAACCTGCCAGAAAGAGAGAAACTGGATGCCATGCGAAAGGAGTTCCTGTACTGGTACCCGTACGACTTCCGGTTCTCGGCAAAGGATCTTATCTCAAACCACCTCACCTTCCAGATCTTCCACCATGTCACTATCTTCCCCAAAGACAAGCTGCCCAAGGGAATGGTCGTCTTTGGTATGGGGCTGTTGAACGGCGCCAAGATGTCCTCGTCCAAGGGCAATGTCTTTTTGCTCGAGGACGCGGTCGGGGAATTCGGCGCCGATACGGTGCGGATGTTTCTGATGGGAAGCGCCGAGCCATGGCAGGACTTTGACTGGAGAAACGAACTGGTGATCTCCACAAAAAAGCAGATCGAGAGGTTCTATTATGCCATCCACGAGATGAAGGATGTGAGCGGCGAGCCAAAGGAAATCGATGCCTGGCTCACAAGCCGGCTGCAGGACCACATCGAAAAGACAACGGCAGCGCTCGAAAACTTCCAGACCCGGCAGGCGTTGCAGGAGTCGTTCTTTGGGATCGAGAACGACCTGAAGTGGTACCGCCGCCGGCTGCCCAAAGAAAGCAACGGCAGCAGGATGCTCCGTTCGCTCTGCTCTGCCTGGGTGCGCCTGCTCGCCCCGTTCATTCCCTTCACCTGCGAGAAACTCTGGGAAGATATCGGGGGGCAGGGGCTTGCCTCATTTGCAGACTGGCCGGTCGCTGACGAAAAACTCAAAAACCGCCGGATTGAGCTTGCCGAGGAACTGCTCCTGCGGACGGTTGAGGATATAGAGTCGATCAAAAAACTCATCCAGATCACCCCCAAATCCATCACCATCTCATTAGCTCCCGGCTGGAAGCACGACATCTTCACCACGATTGCCCGTGCACCGGACAAAAACCTTGCCATACGCGAGATCATGAAAGATGATGCGATGCGTAAACGTGGTAAAGAGGCAACCGATGCGGCAAAACAGTGCACCACCCTCATTCACCGCCTGCCCCCACAGATCGTAGAACTGATCGCAGGCGACGGGGTCAACGAACTGGCGGTCTTTGAACAGGCACAATCATTCCTTGAAAAAGAGTTCGGTGTCCCAGTCCACATCACGGATGCGGAGAGCGCAACTCACGCAAAAGCGGCAACGGCGCTGCCGTTCAAGCCGGCGATCGTGATCGAGTAATTTCTCCCTTCTTTTCCTAGGTCCCAATAAAAAAGTTAAAAATATTTGATCCTCACGCCAATGGAAGAGACATATCCAAACGGCAGGTGCACCTTTGTCCCGTAGGCCTGTCTGAGGAGCTCAATGAGCCGTTCGTCCTCGCCAATCAAAAACCCGAATTTCCCATCGATTGTAGTAAGGGTGAGCCCACGAAAGCCCCGCACACACCGCAGAACTTTTCCTTTCCGGAAAGGGGATTGCCGCAGGGGGGGCAAACAAGGAGGGGCACCGGTGCAGGCACAGAGGGGGTGACGACGGGAACGGGCCCTGAAACGAGGGGGACGGTTACTATGGGGGCGCCACAGGAGCCGCAGAATTTCCTGTCAGGGTTCAGCGGTGCGCCGCACATGGAGCAGAGAGGGGCCGGGGGTATTGGTGCGGGCGGCGCCGGGCGGGGGGGGGGCACGGGTACAAAGGGGAGATGGTGCGGGGCTGCAGGGATGGGAGCTTGCGGTTCCGGCTGGGACTCATCCAGTTGTGGAGCCCCACAGCTCCGGCAGAATTTCGCATCTGGCTTGACACTCTTCCCGCATTCAGCACAAAATGGCATGGAAGATCACGTACCAAGCGGTTGTCTGCCGTTAATAAAGAGCATTTCCCCTGCTATCATCAGCCCGTTGAAAGGAAAGACCGGGGTGCAGAACGCATTTGCCTCTGCTATGTGCGCTCCGTACGCCCCGCATGTCTTTGTACTCACGCGGTTACTCCTCTGTAGGGGTTTTTGACCGCTTCACCCGCTCCTTGGTTGAGAACCCTGTCACCGCATCAAGAAACTTCCGGAACCGCCTGTTGGTATCCATGATCACGTCGTCACTGACCTTCATGTCCGATTCGGTATCGATGATGACCGTCTTATTGCCCGCGCCCACCTTAACATCGAGGCGTTTGAGGGCCCCGTACCTGATCCGGTAAGTCCCTCCTGATTCCGTCGGCGCGACGCCAAAATGGTTTTTCATTTCTGCAGCCATTCGCACGATAATGTCTTTTGTCAATCCGCGTTTCACCGGATATTCCTGCATAATACTTTTTTAGCTCCATGATCTATGTTAACCTAATGACGCTTGACTACAATGAAGATATCAAAAATATAATCAACAGACTTGAAGAAATCCATAAATCTGTTGAAGCGTTAAAAAGAGACGAAATCAAAATCTTATCAAAACCACTCCCTTCACCAGATACCTCTGTCCTTGTGGGGTTCCCGGGGAGTGGTCTTGTCGGCAGCATCGCGCTCCATTATATGGTCGACCAGCTCGAGTTTGAGCTGATCGGCACGATGACATCCAAGTTCTTCCCGCCCCTTGCGATGATGAACAAGGGGGTGATCAACGACCCGGTCCGCATGTACGCAAAGAACGATCTTGCCGCAATCGTCGCTGACATCC
>JAPKXV010000293.1 GCA_026394635.1 Methanoregula sp.
GGGGCTCACTGACCGGGCGGACGACCTTGTAAAGACATATTCCGGTGGGATGCGCCGCCGGCTCGAGCTCGCGCAGGCGCTCGTCCACGAACCGGCCGTACTCTTTCTGGATGAGCCCACGCTCGGGCTCGATGTCGCTGCCCGATCCACGATCTGGGAGCATATCCGGGCGCTTAAAAAAGACGGCGTGACGGTCTTTGTCACGACGCACTACATGGACGAGGCGGACCGGTACTGCGACCGTGTCGGCATCATCAGCAGGGGGACCCTTGTTGCACTCGGAGTACCGTCAGTGCTGAAAGCCCGTTTGGGCAAGGATGTGATCACCGCACAAATCGACGGGGAGTTCAAAGACCCCTGCATCGATGGGGTCACGCTCTTTGCACTGGTGAACAACGAGGCAGCCTTTCTTGCGGAGAACGGGCGCGAAGCGCTCCCGCTCCTTGCCGATGCCCTCACCAGAGCAGGGGTGAAAGTACACTCGCTCGCGCTGCGGGAGCCGACACTGGACGATGCCTTCCTCCATGCGGTCGGGACACCGGAGGAACCGGCGGGGTTCGACCAGACAAAGTTCCGGACGATGCTGCGGAGAAGAAAATGAGGAGGGTTGTGTATTATATCCAGCGGGACTTCCTGCGCTGGGTACGGGGCAGTTGCCCGCTGCATGGCTGATCTTTGTCGGGCTTGCCATGCCCATCCGGTTCACCGACAACTACCTCGACTTCATCACGCCCGGCATTCTCGTAATGACGATGCTCTCGGCGGGCCTCTCCGGCGGGACGCTCCTGATGTTTGACAAGATCCTCGGATTTTTAAATAAGTTCCTCGCCCTGCCTTCGCCACGGGAGGACATCCTGTTTGGCAAGATCCTGTTCGTGAGCATCAGGGGGCTTATCCAGTCGACGGTCATTCTTGTCATCGCAGTCCTCATTGGCGCATCTGTCTACAACCCGCTCCAGTACGGGCTCACCTACCTGATCCTGTTCCTGTTTGGGATGCTGATCGCGGCGTTTGCCACGACGCTTGCTCTCTATCTTGAGGATCACGACTCGTTTGCCGCGGTCAATACGATGATCGCCCTGCCGCTCTTTTTCACATCGAGTGCCCTGATGCCGTATAATGTCATGCCCGTATGGCTGCGCACCCTTGCGGTACTCAACCCGCTCAGCTACGCGATCGATGCAATCCGTTCCGTAAACAATGGTGCATTGCCTGCCCTGCAGATCGCGGCACTCACTATCCTTTGCCTTGTCGTTACCGTGGTCAGCGTCCATGTGTTCCGCAGGGTGACGGTCTAGTCCACTCAAAGAGGTATTTAAACCCTGAAACGAATCCCTTCAAACGAGCATGAAGCCCCACCACACTGTCGACCTGAGGTCCATCGCATGGCACGCAATGGAGAAGTACGGCTTCACCCCCCTGTTCCCGCAACCCGTCATCGAGGAAGTGAACGCCCTCCATGAAAAGACATTTTCAGAAGACCAGCATGATGCCCGCGACCTGCGCAGTCTCCTGTGGTCGTCCATCGACAACCACGACTCCATGGACCTTGACCAGATCGAATACTGCGAACGAGAAGAGAACGGGAAGATACATGTCATGGTCGCAATTGCCGATGTCGATGTCTACATAAAAAAACAATCAGAGACCGACCTGCTCCCGGGCCAGGACCGGATTGCGGTCGTTATCGAATACATGATTCTTCCCGGCGGGAGCTTCCAGCCAGGGGAAGTATACCGGGCCCTTGTGTGCAATAAGGCAAAACTTGTCTATGAAGAGGTCGGGGCGTGGCTTGAAGGGACGGGCCCAATCCCGAAAAAGTTACAGGAAGTCCCCGGACTGGAAGAACAACTTCACCTGCAAAACGAGGCCTCACAGATCTTAAGAAAAAACCGGAGAGAACAGGGAGCGCTTGAATTAGACACCATAGAAGCCGAGGCGGTGGTGGAGGGAGACACGGTCCGGGACCTTATCGTAAAGCGGCAGAACCTGGCGCGATGCGTAATCGAGGAATTCATGGTTGCAGCGAACGGGACCATGGTCGCCTGCCTGGGAAACGCCGGGGTACCCATGATCCAGCGGATCGTGCGTACACCAAGGAACTGGGGGGGCATCGTTCTTACCGCCGCGACACACGGCGAGATTTTGCCTGACACACCGGATGCAAAAGCGCTCGCAAAATTCCTCATCAGGCAGAAAGAAACCGACCCGGAACGCTTCCCGGACCTGTCCCTGACCATAGTGAAACTTTTGGGGCCGGGCGAATACATGATGCTCGAACCCGGCGCGCCACCGACCGGCCATTTCGCGCTCGCCGTCATCGACTACACCCATGCCACCGCCCCAAACCGGCGCTACGTTGATGTCATCAACCAGAGGCTGGTAAAATCGATCCTCGATAAGAGACCAAGCCCCTACCCTAAGGAGGAACTCTCTCTCCAGTCAGCATACCTGACAGGCCGGGAGAAAGCAGCAAAGAAAGTCCAGCGTTTCATGCGAAAAGCCGCAGCCGCCGTGCTGCTCCGCCACCGGCTCGGTGAATCATTCGATGCACTGGTAACCGGTACCTCGGAGAAAGGTACCTATGTCCGGCTCATCACGCCACCAGCAGAGGGGCGGGTCATACGGGGCGAAAAAGGCCTCAGGGTAGGCCAGAAGGTCAGGGTACGGCTGCTCAAGACAGACCCGTTCAACGGTTTTATCGACTTTGAACGTGCTGGTGGCAGGTAGGACCGGGACCGGGCGGTCAATACACCCTGCCTGCCGGGAAGCTCCTTTTTGGTAACGATCACTCATTGAATTTATTATACAGGCGGTTTGCGATGAGCTGGAAGATCAAAATGAAGGTACACAGCATCGCAATATCGATAAGCGGGTTGAAGTGCGAATCTCCCAGATATGCAGCACGGATAAGATCGTTCCCGTACGTGAGCGGAGAAAAGAATCCGGCAACCTGCCCGATGAAAGGGATGGACTCTAAAGGGATGAAGACGCCGGATATGAATATCAGGGGAAGCCTGACCATGTTCAGCATGGACATGATATCCCCCGGGCTCTCGGTCGGGTACGCTGCAAACAGGGTTCCCATCGTCGCAAAGCAGAATGAGGTCAGGAAGATCCCGGACACAAGGGGGACGATGCTCAGGGGAGTTGTCCCAAAGATGAGCAGGCCGGCGACGAGCGGGACGAACGCGATACCGATGCTGTAGAGAAAACCGCTCAGGCTCTCACCGAGCACTACTGCATGCAGGGAGACGGGTGCAGACACGAGCCGGTCAAAGGTCTTCATCCGCCGTTCGATAGGGATTGATACCGGTTCAATGGACGATGCTGAGAAGAGGATCGTGATCGCGATAAGCCCCGGGATCATGACAGAAAAGGGGGAACAGTGCGCCGGAGACGATAATATTTGGCTTGAGGTAATAGATCGCAATATCTTTTTTTGCAATTGCCCATGCGGCGTTCAGTTCCGCATAGAGCTGCCCGTGTTGGTGAGCCGGATCAGTCAACGGTACTCACCCCTTTTGTCCTGATCTCAAGACCGGTCAGTTTGATGAAAACGTCTTCCAGGCTCGGGCCGAATGTGGTCACGCTGAGTACCCTGGAGTTATGGTCCCCCGCATACTCCATAATGGCGGGGATCACTTCGGACGGGTCTTCCGTAAAAAGCCGGAACTTGTCTCCCTGCTTTCTGACTTCGCTTACCCCCGGGATCTGTATGAGTTCTTCCAACCGGCGGGGATCTGCCGGATCGAATGCTACCTCGATCGACTGGGCGCTCTGGATTGTTTTTTTCAACCGTTCCGGAGAATCTATTGCGGCGATGCGCCCCCGGTTGATTATCGCAACACGGTCGCAGGCAAGGTTTGCCTCTTCGATATTATGGGTGGTGAGAAAGACCGTAACCCCCCGTGCATTGAGATCGCGGATCACGTCCCGTATGATGAGGTTGCTCTGCACGTCAAGGCCCGATGTAGGCTCATCAAGAAACAGGAGCCGGGGATTGTTGATAAGCCCCATGGCAAGTGTGAGCCTGCGCTTCATGCCTTTTGAAAAGCCGTGGACTTTGTCATTTCGTCGCTCCCACAGCCCGAAGAGTTCGAGAAGATCTTTTCCCCGGAGTTCGCGCTCTTTTTTTGCCACGGTGTAGAGTTCGGCAGTGAACATCAGGTTCTGCCATGCGCTGAGATCATCGTAGATATTCGATGTTTCGTGAACAATCCCCATCTGTTTGCGGGCGGCAGTTGTCTCCAGTATGATGTCTTTTCCAAAAATTTTTGCAGTCCCTTTAGTGGGTGTGCTGATCCCGGTCAGGATGCGGATGGTGGTGGTCTTTCCTGCACCATTGGGACCGAGAAAACCAAACGTCTCCCCCTTGGACACGGTAAAATTCACGTCATCTAATGCGGTAAGCAATCCAAATTTTTTGGAGATATGCGAGACCTCGATCGCATGCATAGTACCATGGTACTACGGGTATTGGATTTTAAAAGATGCCCAAAAGTGCAATCACAGCACAGAAGCATATTCGATGAAGATCCGTACAGTCGGGCCCTGTCAACCGCAATTCCCATAAAAAAAATAATCAATAAGAAGACGAGTATCTGCCCGCCCCGTAGTGGGCGTTCCGGAACCCGACCAGTTCATCACAGAACTCTCCTAAATATTCCTCCATGGAGAGGCTTCCTTCTTCGAATACGCAGTCTTCTTCTTCGATGATCTTGTTGATCATGTCACGGGTAGGAAGAACGAGATCGTATTGGTAAACATGCCGTGTCTTGTCCAGGTACCCCGCGATCCGTCCC
Source organism: Methanoregula sp. (assembly GCA_026394635.1). Lineage (GTDB taxonomy): Archaea > Halobacteriota > Methanomicrobia > Methanomicrobiales > Methanospirillaceae > MVRE01. Next base: position 4,806 of record JAPKXV010000293.1, read on the forward strand.
GTCTCAATACGGAGAAAATCCTCAAGGACTTTTTTGTCTTTGCATTTTCCGAGCATGTACTTGTAATGGGCAAACGGGTACATCTCTTCGAGTTCGGCAGGGACAATCCCACAGGTCCCAAAGACCACAATATGATACTGTGACGGGTCAAAGACCTGCGAGATGACCATCCTGATGAGCTGGTGGCTGGGGCTCGAACTATACGGTTTCCGGATCGCACAGGGCAAAAAGATCGCGATGTCGCGCGGTGCAACTTCGTATGTGTCGATGATATACCGGTACGACGTTTCAAACTCCTTTAAGTAAAAAGGCGGATACGTCAGGATATCCTGCTGGCCGGTTTCTGACCCCGGCGGGTCTTTGTGTGCCCCCATGGTCATTCATATCTGATCGCTTCGGGGATAAAAGAAGTAACCTGTCATACGGGCAGGGGACTTTTGATCCCCTCCTGCAAAGCACCGCATACCGGTGCCCGTGTCCCCCGCACTCCCCCTCCCCCTCCGTCTCCGCAATCCTAAAAAACGCCCCT
>JAPKXV010000131.1 GCA_026394635.1 Methanoregula sp.
AATGATCTCAAGCGTGTACTTCATGCAAACGTCTCCCGGATTTTTTTCACCTGCTCTTGTGACAGGACGTTGAGTTTAACGAGGATATGCGGTCGGCTCTGGATGATATATTTGAAGGTGAGCGCGATGATGACCCCCTCAATAATCGCGAGCGGGATCTGCGTGATGGCAAATACGATGGCAAATGCTGTAAATGAAGCCATAATTCCTCCGGTGTCTGCCGGGAAAGCAAGTGCGAGCTGAAGTGATGTAACCACATAGGTAAAGAGATCGCACAGTGCTGCTGCAAGGAACACCGTGACAAACGTGTTCAGGCCAATTGCCTTTCCTCCGCGGTAGCTCCAATACCCGACAGACAATCATGCCGAGAACCGACGTGAGGAATGGTCCAAACAAGATTGCAGAGAGCCCAGTCCCGGTCGGGTGGGAACAACTGCCGGTCACTGACGGCATTTTCAGGGACGAGAGAACGAAGATGAATGCACCGGATACAGCAAGTAAGGGAAGTGCATCCCGATGGTCTCTCATGAGACGGTTCAACAGATAGATCCCATACACGACAAACGGAAGCGAGATCGCAAACCAGAATGCGCACCAGTACCAGGGGAGAAACCCTTCCATAATATGCATGATGCCACCAATCAACTTTATTTGTTTTAATTAAAATTAAATTTACTTTTTATTGTTTAGTGCAATTGATATTTAATTATTGTGAATTTTTTTTTAAAAACTAGAAGCATGTTTCGTATAAAACTGAAGTTCTCCGTCATAGAATTCCCTGTCAGTGGTTAATTCCTGACCTCATAACTATCACACCAGTTTTAAGTCTTTTAAGAATTCGTATCAAAACACAATTTTGATATAAGATTTAGTGTTACATTAGTTTAGATTCGTATGAAAAAAATAGTTGTAATTTTCATTATTGTCGCAATGCTCATGCGCACTGCTCCTGGTAAGTACACTTCTCTCAGCGGGCTGCACATCACAGAGTACCGCCCCTGCCAGGACCGGCACAATTACGGTCACTGACATGGCAAACCGGACAGTTACCGTCACGCAGAATCCCCAGCGGATCATCGGTGTCGGTGCGGGAGCGCTCCGGATGATCGCGTATCTCCAGGCAGCGGAGCGTGTAGTTGGCGTCGATGACCGGGAACAGCTGGAGTACAACACATCGGGCTTCGGTATGCCCTCAGGTATTGATAAACCGTACAACCTCGCCAATCCGGAACTTTCAACAAAATTTACTACAGGAAAAGATGCCCAGAACCTTCAGGAAAAGAGCGGTCGTCCCGTCATTGCGCTGACAACAGGTGATCTCGGGAAGAATAAAGATACATTCTACCAGTCATTCAGGATCATGGCACACGTCCTCGGGAAATCTGACCGTGCGGAAACAGTGATCTCGTATATTGACGGGACGATCGCAGACCTGAACAACCGTACAAAAGACATTCCCGCTGACAAGCGCCCGAAGGTGTACGTGGGCGGCATCGCTTATAACGGGGCGCACGGTTTTCTTTCTACAGATCCCGCATATTCCCCGCTCCTGATGGTGAACGGGAACAATGTTGCTGCATCAGCAGGCCCGGTCGGGCAGATGATGATCGACAAGGAA
>JAPKXV010000140.1:0-1486 GCA_026394635.1 Methanoregula sp.
GACTTCTATCTTCAGAAAGGGGGCGAGCCCAAGGCTCAGTTCGCGGAACTGGCACATAAGATCAGACGGGCGGTAGAACACCAGAATGATGAGAAGTCGCTCCAAAAGAGCCAGGTCCAACTCGCGGAAGTGATGGATCTCGCACATATTGTGAACTGGGAGTTAGATGTTGCCTCAGGCATCTTTACCTTCAACGACAGGTTCTACGCCCTGTATGGCACAACGGCAGAGCGGGAAGGCGGGTACCAGATGCCGGCGAAGGTATACGCACGGGAATTCGTTCACCCGGATGAACAGGGTTTGGTCGCCGAAGAAGTGCAAAACGCGATAACTACGACTGACCCGAACTATACGAGGCAGGTTGAGCACCGTATTGTCCGCAGGGATGGCGAGATACGGTATATCATCGTGCGGTTTGGAATTACAAAAGATGCAGAAGGCCGGACGGTTAAAACCCATGGGGCAAATCAGGATATCACTGAACGCAAGCGTGCGGAGGTGTCACTATTACAGGAGAAAAACGTATCAGACAAGTTGTTTGATACGCCTCAGGACACGGTCTTTTTATTTGATCCATCCACCGGAAAACCTGTCAGATGGAACAAACGCTTCACCGAAGTGAGTGGCTATAGCGATGATGAAATAGCCACTATGAAGGCGCCCGATGATTTCTATGACGCTGATGATCTCAAAAAAGCCAAAGAATCTGTGATCAGGAGTTTGACAGAAAACACTACGGCAGAGGTATCTTTAATCACGAAGCAGGGAGTGCACATTCCGTTCGAGTATGCTGTGAGCGTAATTAGGATGGCAGATAGCAAGACGTTACTTCTCTCAATTGGCAGGGATATCACCAACCGGAAGCTGGCGGAGGAAGAGCTCCGGGAGAGCGAGGAGCTGTTCCGGCGCAGCTTCGAATTTTCAAGCGTCGGTTGGTCATTAACCACTCCTGACGGAAAACTTACTCGCGTTAATCGTGCATTGTGCGAAATGCTGGGGTACACTGCAGAGGAATTACAGGCAAAAAGTTTTGTCGAAGTCACCCACCCGGATGATGTGGCAGAGAGTGTGGAGTTAATCCGATCACTCATTGACGGAGAGCGCCCCATGGTCCGGGTCGAGAAGCGTTATATCCGGAAAAATGGCGCCATTATGTGGGCAGAAGTCAGCACCACGGTTCTGCGGGATGCTATGGGAAAACCCCTTAATCTTGTCACCCATGTCATGGATATCTCTGACAGGAAACGGGCAGAAGAAGCGCTCCGCAAAGAACGGGATTTCGCTCATAGCATAGTCCAGACGGCGCAGGCAATAGTCATTATTCTCGACATGGAAGGGCGTATCGTCCAAATTAATCCTTACATGGAGGAGATTTCAGGGTACACTCTGGAAGAGGTGAAGGGTAAAGACTGGTTTGAAACGTTCCTGCCAACTCGCACTCAGGAGAACACACGGTCATTATTCCGGAACGCCATTGGGGATATCC
>JAPKXV010000140.1:1537-3433 GCA_026394635.1 Methanoregula sp.
GCGAACGGATGATCGAGTGGTATGATAAGACGCTCAGGGGTGCTGATGGGAGCATTACAGGACTACTCGCCATTGGACAAGACGTCACCGACCGGAAGAAAGCAGAAGAGTCACTTCACGAAGCAGCACTCCGCTGGCAGAGTACATTTGACTCAACTCAGGATGGCATCTGCATCGTAGACGCTGACCAGCGGATATTAACATCCAATCGCATGATGCAGGAGATTGTTGGTGTAAAGAATACCGAGGACATTGTCGGGCGGCACTGCTATGAAGTAGTGCATAAAACAACGGGACCAATCCCCGGCTGTCCGTTTGTCCGGATGCGGAATTCACGTACACGGGAGCAGATGGAACTGAAGATAGGCGACCGCTGGGTTATCGTTACTGTTGATCCGATCCTGGATAAGGCTGGGACACTCGTTGGCGCAGTTCACAATATACGGGATATCACCGAGCGCAAGAATATAGAAGAAACGATTCGGGAGAGCGAGGAGCGGTTCCGGAGCCTCTTTGACAGTACGCTTGATATGATACAGATTATACGACCCGATGGATCGTTTATTCACGTCAACCCGGCATGGAAAAAAATCCTCGGCTATCCAAATGATGATATCAGGACAATGTCAGTCTTTGATATATTCCATCCGGATTCTCTTGCACACTGCACCTCAAAGTTTAATGAACTGTGTAGTGGTGCCGAAGCCCTGCAAATCGAAGCCCAGTTCCTGACAAAAGATAAGAAAACGATATCGGTAGAGGGGAACTGTATTCCTAAACTGAAGGATGGAATAGTAGTCTCTATACGCGGGATCTTCCACGACATCACCGAGCAGAAGCGGGTGGAACAGGCACTTGCTGATGAAGCGACAAAATATAAAATCCTGATAGAACAATCGAGAGACGGGATAGTTATCCTGGATCAGAACGGCAAGGTGTATGAAGCTAACCGGCGTTTTGCCGACATGCTTGGGTACTCGTCTGATGAAATTCAGGAACTTTATGTCTGGGATTGGGATACTCAGATAGAACGGGCGCAGCTCCTGGAGATGATCCGGACTGTCGATGAAACCGGCGATCATTTCGAGACGAAGCACTACCGCAAGGATGGTACCATATTAGATGTTGAGATAAGCACGAATGCCACGGTATTCAATGGCAAGAAGCTGATATTCTGCGTGGTCCGCGACATCACCGAACGCAAACGGGCGGAGGAGGCGCTGCGGCAGGTAAACCGGCAATTAAACCTCCTCTCCAGTATCACCCGGCATGATATTCTCAACCAACTGCTGGTGCTTAAGGGGTATCTCGAGCTATCGCACGATAATATTGATAAACCAGAAGCAATCAGAGAATTCATCGAAAAAGAGCAAAAAGCCGCGAATACCATCGAGCACCAGATCATATTCACGAAGGATTACCAGAATCTGGGTACTGCTGCTCCTTCATGGCAGAACGTGAATGCCAGCATCAACAAGGCTCTTCGCGGGCTGCCGATGCGGGCAGTCCATGCCGAGCCTGATCCTGCTGATCCCGAAGTGTTTGCCGATCCGCTCTTCGAGAAGGTTTTCTACAACCTGATTGACAACGCTCTCCGTTACGGGAGTGACCAGATGAAGACGATCCGGTTCTCTTCGCATGAGATCGACACGGGACTTCAGATTGTTTGCGAAGATGATGGTGTGGGGATCCCGAGGGGGGCGTACCGGTTCACCGGTACCGGCGAAAAATAAACCGGAAAAATAACGAGTGCCGGGATCAATCCGGCGCAACATCCTCCGCCGGCAGAAACAACGGCGCCTTCCGGTGATGACCAGTCAGCACCGGCATCAGTGAACGCATCGGGATTGTGTGCAACTGCCGGTCGATAATAAGGTTCAGCGCCAGCCCGGAGGT